>JBJMFM010000292.1:0-11325 GCA_045808425.1 Nitrososphaeraceae archaeon
TTCAAAGTTGAAGTAGAGGATTGTCCACGCTTTGGTGACATGGCTTTTGTTGAGTTTGACTCAGCTAGGACAGCATTTTTGAGTATTGATATGCAAGTTGATTTTTGCGGTCCAAAAGGCTATGTTGACGTTATGGGTTATGATCTTGGATTGACTTCAGCTCCTATAAAGCCAATTATGTTTGTCTTAGACACAATAAGGAATGATACGGATATTAAAGTAATACATACAAGGGAAGGACATCTTCCAGACCTTTCTGACGCGCCATATAACAAAGTCCTTCGAAGCAAAATCATTGGAGACGGTGTAGGAATTGGCAATATTCCACAAGGTGGACTAGGAAGATTGCTAGTACGAGGAGAAAAGAATTGGGATATAATCGATGATCTATATCCAGTTCCTGGAGAATATATTGTAGACAAAGCAGGAAAGGGGGCATTTGGCCAGAGTAACTTACCGTTGATTTTAAAGAATCTGGGAATAACTCACTTGGTAATTACCGGAATTACCACGGATGTGTGTGTGCATACTATAATGAGAGAGGCAAACGATCATGGTTATTGGTGTACTCTACTAAAAGATGGTACAGGTGCAACAGATTATGGTAATTACCTGGCTGCCATAAAGCAAATTAAAATGCAAGGCGGAGTATTTGGATGGGTATCTGACTCCCACAAGTTCGTAAGAGGTATTAAATCTGCTTTTGAAGGTGACAAGTAATCACGAGTTTAATTACATTAACAAGTATCAAGACAATGTCTGATAGAATAAGTCATGGTGATTTGTCTCCATCAGAGTTAGTTGAAGCCTGTTTAGAGAGAATTAAGAAATTTGACTTATCTCTTGATGCTTTCATCACTATTCTTGAAGAAAATGCGCGCCAAGATGCAAAAGTAGCTGAAAAGCAAATCAAGGAAGGACATTATATTGGTCCTTTGCATGGTATTCCATTTTCAATTAAGGATGTCATCTATGCTGAGGGAGTTAAGTGTACTGCAGGTTCAAAAATAATGTCTAATTACATTTCAAAAATTAATGCAACCTCTGTCAAAAAAATGAAAAAGGCAGGTGCAATTCTAATGGGTACGAATAATACCCATGAATTTGCTTGTGGAATAACCAACGTAAATCCACATTATGGTTCTTCAAAAAACCCTTGGAATACCTCAAAATTATCTGGAGGTTCAAGTGGAGGCTCAGCTGTTTCAGTAGGAGCAGGTATGATACCTATCTCATTAGCTACGGATACAAGTGGTTCGATAAGAGTTCCATCTTCACTTTGTGGTGTTGTAGGTCTAAAGCCAACGTATGGAAGAGTAAGCAAGTATGGAATTGTAGATTTAGCACCTTCGCTAGATCATGTTGGATGTATAACAAGAAGTGCATGGGACTCAGCCCTTGTATTGCAGACTATTGCTGGTCAGGACCCTCTTGATCCAACTACTGAAGCTAAGGAAGTACCAAATTATGTTGAAATTATTGAAAATGAGAAGACCACAGGTAAGAAGAACATTTCTGTTGGAATACCAAAAGAATACTTTTTCGATTGTTTGCAGCCAGTAGTACAAAGAGTATTCCTTGATTTCGTTGACACTGTAAAGTCCATGGATATCTCTGTTTCTGATGTACATATCCGCGGAGCCGACAAAATCTATGAATCGTGGAGACCACTGAGGCTTGGGGAGTCTGCAGAGATTCATATGAAATGGTTGCAGACTAGATCAGAAGACTATGGTGATGACGTACGAAGAATGCTAATGCAAGGGACAGAAGTATCTGCAGTAGATTACATAAGAGCTCACAAGTTTAGAAAGGAACTGAGAAATGAATTTGTGAAAGCACTAAAGAATTTTGATGTGCTTATTATGCCAACGACTCCTCTTACTGCTCCAGGATTTGACGAGCAAACAGTAATTATTGGTGACAAAACATTTCCAATCTATCAAGCCCTAAGTAGAAATACTATTGCATTTGACAGTACTGGCTTGCCTGCGGTTAATGTACCAGCCGGGTTCAGTAAGGACAATATGCCAGTAGGGATACAAATAGTAGGATCACCATTTAATGAGGAAAAGATTTTGTCGCTTGCATACGCATATGAAGAGAAAAATGACAGCCTTGCAAAATTCACGCCACCCCTTTGATAAGAGACTCTCTTACATTGAAGACAGAGGTATTATTATTTTTTAATGTTGATTAAGGATAGATATGGATAAACAGCTGGAAAAAAGACACGTTATTTTTGTGATTTTTAGTTGATATTATCATTATGCATTAATCATGCTAATTTTGACTGTTATTTGATATACTAATATATAGTGAGCTTATGATGCTAATATATCTTCAATTTTTCAACAAAATATAAAAACTTTATGATTTACGGAGGGATGTATATAATATATACTCTACCACACTATACAGCATCAGATATCTATCTTGAATATAGCAAGGATTCTCCAAGGTGAACAAGAGACTTTTGCTATTGTCACTGAAAAATGCGCCGCAATCACGAGAGAAGAATTAATAAATCAAACAGGTTTACTTTTGCCTTTAGATTTAGAACAATTTATATTCGAGGAGTCGTTCCGAAAAATAAATCATTATGGCGTTGACAAACTTTCATTTAGTCATCAAATAAATGAATTCCATCTTCTTCCACCTATAAAAAAATCTTTTAAAATAATATGCTTGGCATTTAACTATAATGATCAGGGAAGCTGGGTAAGATTTGGAAGATATCCTCCCAAAGAACCTGTGATTTACCTAAAGCCAAGGACAGCTCTGATAGGCTCAGGAGATGATATCATATGCCCAAATTTTGTACATGAACTTGATTATGAAGGAGAATTGGCTTTTGCAATAGGTAAAAAATGTAGAAAAGCTGATGAGGCAGATGCTTTGAATTACGTTGCAGGTTATTTTATATTAAATGATGTTTCTGCACGTGATGTACAATTTGTTGATAAACAGTACAGCAGAGCAAAGGGTTTTGATACATTCGGGCCATGTGGACCGTGGCTAACTACCTCTGATGAAATTCCTACTCCTTGTAATCTTCATCTGACTACAAAAGTAAATGGTGAAACTAGACAAGATTCATCCACAAAGAACCTGGTATTGAATGTAAACAGAATTATACATAGCTTAAGCAAAGTCATGACGCTAGAGCCGGGGGATATAGTGTCGACTGGTACTCCAAGTGGTACTGCACTATCAATGTCATCGAATTTAAAATATCTAAAGCATAATGATATAGTAGAAGTTGAAATAGAAAATCTTGGAAAAATCAGAAACAGAGTTGTGTTTACAAACTAAACATATTTCGATTTTTTATTATATGTTTTTACACCTCACAGAAGAATAAACATTTATTTATAATCTCTGTTAGTGCTATCATCAGTTAAATCTCCTATTATAGTCATCTGAGCTCTACCATGAATAAAATGCATTCTTACCTGAATTACCGCAGTCGACCTCTGTCATGATCAGATAATAGCATATTTTATTGCATTGGATTAATAGAATGTCCAATGACTTTATTACCCTTCATCACAATACAACATGCACATTTTTGATCTAGGCATACTCTTGCTTGTTCATGCTTACAAATAGCACAGATACATAACTGTTGCTGGTGTTGGACAAGATTATTATCACTACTACTAGAGTTGTTAATTATTTTTCCCTTCTGTTGCTGCTGTTGTTGTTTTGATTTGTCACTAGTATATAACCATAATAAAACCAAAGGTATTCCTAATGCAAAGAATATACCTATTGTTCGTATTGGAATCCGTAAGACAAATAAAAATATTCCAAAACACAATGTAGCTAGTCCAAGAGTTAAAATCCAACGGGTTGTAAGGCTTTCTACCATTTACAGAATTCAAGCTCCTCTATCTCATATATGACCACTATCTGATATATAGCGCTTCTTCATGAGGCTGTTCTCCTTCTTCTTCTTCCTCATCTGCTAGTTTACTACCAGTTGTATTATCTACTGCTGTTACGACTCTTTTTCGTTTTCTTCTTAATTTCCTTACTTCTTCAAGTATTTCCATTAATTGTTTCTCAGAAATCTTTGATATTTTAGAGTCACATTCTATACCCTTTGATTCTAGAACCTCCTCTGTTAGTTCAATGATCTCATCCTTATGCTGCTCTTCTTCTATACTTAGCATATTATTACTTCTAAATCGAAAGAATGCAAATTCACTCATTATGATTACTAGTACTATTACAACAAACTAGTTATTATTGATCTCGTCTTTGGTTGAATTTCTGCATCATCAACTCATGTTAAAGTGAAGAGTGTGTACTATATCTTTATAGGAATTTGAACGTTAGAGAAGTTCATATCTGCTAGGACGCATTGACCTCAATACATAAAGAGGGTTTGTTAAAATATTCTATGATGCGGATGAAGCCTTAGATCAAGTAGTATCTGCATTATACAAATTACAGATATAATTAAGATTAATACTAATGGTAAGATTACAATTGTCAGTATTGGAATAAGAACAATTACAAATCCAGCTATAAATCTATAAGCTGACCCTTGTATCATTAGTCTCTTTTTTTCAGCATTAACGCTTGCATTAGCTACACAAAGCTGGATAACTCCAATTGGGAGTAAGCATAACGACATGGAACCACAGATTACCAATTCTCCTGTGTATGATATAGCTATATTTTGAGCAGATGAAACTACATGTTTTATACCTGTGGTGTTAGCTACTAAACCCACAACTAAAGGAAAGTGAATAAACAACCATGTCGTATAAACTCCTATCCTTCCTTTTTCACGGAACGCACGAATTACAGTGCAGTCAATGCTATCAAAATAAACCCACCAAAGGCTAAAAGCAATACCTAGTCCAGCTCCTATAGATATCGTAGACTCTATGCTCCACTCATGATCAGATAGACTACTCACAAGGCCAAATATTGTCTCTCCAAGTACAATTAAAGTAAATAATCCCATTCGTTCGGGTAAATGAAAAATATTTGGAGCCAGCTGTATATGCTTTCTGCCTACCAAAATTGTGGTTGAGATATCTATAGCAAGTGCTAATGCCCAAATCATAAAACGTATAGGTATAGGAACAACTGCGGATATCAGCCATAATATTGTAGATATTAGAAAACCTTGTGCATATCTATTTGCAAGTGTACTAGCAGTGTGGAATTTCTACGTGTTTTATGTAGGGAGTTCCCTTATATATTATCACATGTATCTTACTTGGAGAATTTTGTTGGTAAACGAGCATGAATAAAGAAGAGGACACATTTGATTTAATAGTAATAGGAACTGGTACTGCGGCGTCTACCACAGCATCAGAATGCAGTTCTGCTGGATGGAGTGTCGCTATAATAGACTCACTTCCGTTTGGTGGAACATGTGCTTTACGTGGATGTGATCCAAAAAAAGTTCTTGTCGAGGCAGCAAAGATAATTGATTCAAACCAAAGGCATGAATACAAAGGTATAATCGGTTCAGAAGGAGTTCATATTAAATGGCCTGATTTAATACGTTTTAAGCGGACTTTTACTGATCCTTTCCCAAAACAAAGAGAGGATAGTTACATTAAAGCTGGCATTGTTCCGTTTCATGGCCATGCACGGTTCATCGGTCCAACTACTCTTAAAGTCGAAGTAGATAGCGGTATGAGTATTAATAATAATAGTAATACTATTCTCAATGGTAAGCATATTCTAATAGCCACAGGTTCGAAACCTATGAACCTAAATGTTCCTGGTTCAGAGAATATTATTACAAGTGATCAATTCTTAGAGTTAGAAGATAATAATTTACCTGATAGAATTGTATTTGTTGGTGGGGGATATATTTCATTTGAGTTCGCTCATATTGCAGCACGAGCTGGAGCAAAGGTTACAATTTTACATCGCGGTAGACAACCCCTGCAACACTTCGATCCAGACCTTGTTAGTAGATTGGTACAAAGAAGCAGAGATATCGGAATTGATGTCATACTACAGGCGGCAGTTAAGAGTATTGATAAATCATCATCATCATTATTGTCATCGACGACCTTCAATGGTGATGGTAGAAACGAATTAGTCGTGTATTATTATTCTTCTTCATCCGATATTTCTAAAAAAAATAAGATGAATAGTGATGAAATGGTATCAAAAGTAGAAGCTGATATGGTGGTACATGGTGCAGGGAGAGAGCCGAACATCGATGGACTTGATCTGTTGGATGCAGGCGGTATACAATACACTCATCGAGGTATAACGGTAAATGAATATTTGCAAAGTGTTTCAAATCCAGCCGCTTACGCAGCAGGCGATGTGGCTGCTAACATGGGCCTACCATTAACTCCTGTAGCAAGCTATGATGGAGCTGTTGTAGCAAATAATTTACTCAAAGGTAATACTCTAAAGTCCAACTACAGGGGCTTACCTAGTGTGGTATTTACTATTCCACCTCTTGTCTCTGTGGGTATGCAAGAAGAAGAAGCAAAAGATCAGGGGCTACGATTCAAAGTTAAGCATGAAGATACCTCTGGATGGGCATCCTCTAGACGGGTAGGTGAAACCTGCGCAGCGTTTAAGGTGCTGGTCGAGGAAGATACAAATCGAATACTAGGAGCCCATATTCTGGGCCCTCATGCTGAAGAAGTTATCAACATATTTTCAATAGCTATTAGATTAGGGATTACCACAAAGGATCTCAACGATCCAATACTTTACACTTACCCAACTAACTCTTCCGATATACAATATATGCTGTAGATTATTGAAAAGAAGAGATATTAAATATAGTAAAGACCATACAGACGGCTATCAACTTATCAGGTTTCAGAAAAAGTTCTTTATATTGTTTTTTAATTGCTTGTCTATTTCATATATAGATATGTGTGCATATGTTAGCTACTATACTAAGAGTACCTCGGAAAATCTTTATCGAATAGCAATTTCACCCATATTGCCATTTTGATAATCTTCTATTGCTTTAAGAATCTCTTCTTTAGTATTCATAACAAATGGACCATATCTTGCTACTGGTTCATTCAACGGAAGTCCTCCTATGAGTAGGATATCTAATGCTGAGTTGTTAGTGGTAGTAATACTATCTGCAGGAGCACTGATTTCTACTTCTTCTCCATCATCTTTGAAGATGATCATCTGTCCTGCCTTTGCAATCTTTTGCTTCTCTGCAGGTCCAATTAGAGCCTCGCCATTTATAATATATGCAAATGAATTGTACTCTTTGGAGACTGGCTGTACTACTTTAGCTCCTGGTTGTAGAGTAAAATGCAGATAAAAGATAGGAGTCATTGTCTGTATTATAGCACGAGCGCCAAATGCTTCACCGGCAATAATCTTAACTTTGACAGCACCATCTTCAGTTCGGGCTACAGGAATTTTTGAAGATGGAACATCTTGGTAACGGGGTTTTATCATTTTATCGCGTTGTGGCAAGTTTACCCATAACTGGAATCCATGCAAATTTCCTCCAGAATGCAGAAACTCCTTCTCTGGCATTTCAGAATGGACAACGCCTGCTCCTGCAGTCATCCATTGTACATCGCCTGGTCCAAGCTTGCCTGAGTTTCCTCTAGAATCTTTATGCTCAAATCTACCTTCGAGCATATACGTTACAGTCTCAAATCCCCGGTGAGGATGATCGGGTGCTCCTTTTGCTTCTCCTGGCTTCCAATTTTTAGGACCCATTTCATCTAATAGGAGAAATGGATCAAAATCCAAGAGAGTATTAGTTGGAAATGGCCTACTTACAATAAAGCCTCCACCTTCTGTTGTTTTGGTACTGTTTATGATACGAGAAACCGAACGGGAATTGTAGTGTTCTACTTTACTACGATTCAAAAAGTGGTGGTTAGCGTCTCCTATTTTTATTGTCATATATAGGATAGCAATAATATGTATTTAACTTCAGCAGTATGATACGACTTAGTTGATAGTTAATACCAAAGTTGGTAAGTTGCAAATAACCGCCTATCAGGTCAGATGATAAATATGTTAGTAAATGTATCAATGGATTTTAGAATAACGGTAATAATAATACTACTATCTCTATTTAGACTGAGGTATTTTTCAGATTTTTCTGCAGGGTAAAAATATCTATAGTTATTTCTCATGTAAAAAATGACAATTAAATATATTCGTAAAGACTAGTTTAAAAAGAAGTGCAATATATAGACGATAGATATATACCCCTATGCAGGATGATGATTTAGAATTTGAATTTTCTATCAAGGTATCAAAGTACTCTTATAGCGTGTATGTGTTCAGTTAGCATTCAAGATTATGTCTATGTGATATATATCCATAGTTTCCTACTTAATAGATAGAGTATGTTCTGTTAACTAGCGGCTTCATTAGGTAAAAATCAATCTTTGCCTTATTGATAGATCTTACAGCTGCATCTGTGTCTGCGTAAGCTGTAAGCAAAACGCGTTTAGCATCAGGAAATATAACATAGCCTGTTTGTCTTGATATTGATATATATATTCCTTCAATCGTAGACCTGATACATTTGTTTTCCTTTGACATTCATAGATAGATGACGAAAGAAATGATGTATTAGTAACAGTAATAATAATCTGTGCTCATAAATATTATTTGATTTCCAGATTTTGCATGAAATTGACTGACTGAATAGTATTCTTATAATTTGTAAACGGAACCTTCTATAAGGCAGAACCGTACTAACTATACTCATAGTATGAAACAACAAGACACTCATCTTGGACAAGTAAATCAAAATATAAAACCAAAAACACCTAACGGTTGTGAAGAATGCCTGCAAAGTGGCTCTGATTGGGTACATTTGCGTTTATGTTTGACGTGTGGTCATGTCGGTTGTTGTGATTCTTCTCCTAATAAGCATGCAACAAAACATTTCAAAGCAACTGAACATCCCATTATAAGGTCTTTTGAACCAGGAGAAGATTGGGAATGGTGCTATGTAGATGAGATGATGGTGCAATGATCATGGCTCTATCATTTTATGTAGAACCAATATATAATTCCCCAATTGTTCTTTATTATATAATTCTTTTTACATATCAATAGAAAACAACAATGATGAATGCGACGGAAAGATCTAATCTATACCATAAAGAGAGTCAGTATGTGATGTAGAGATATGTAGCAATAAAAAATTCAAGATATAGTAGATCAATGAAAGCATTATTAAAAGAAAAAGTTCAGAATTCTAATATGAAAAATAGAGATGTTTGTGCTTTAAATGACATGGACCTTGAATCATAATAGTAAAACCGTCGGAGAATGGTCAGATGAGCTAGTTGAAGCGATAGCTTCAAAACTCAGGAAGTCTAAATCTGAAGGCATTCCAAAGAAAAGAGAAGACGAAAAGCTCAATATGATTGCAGAATTTCTGCCTGACACGATTAGGGACGCTTTTTTATGATTATAATTATTTGAGGGACGCTTTTTCTCCGCAAGCATCCCATATGGCCTATGTGTTTGCATTTCGAGTTTGGAGTCATAGTCTAAGCTTGTGTGTTGTTACTATGTGATGATGGTCTCCTTTTGAGTGTAATGAAGTTAGACTTATAGACTTCCTATTATCCTTGCACCTTCTGTATGTGGAAGTGCTTTTAGTGTTTTAGTCCTGATGTTTCCTTGACTTGCAGTAGATACCATGATTTTCATTACTGCTTCATCATCCGGAGCTTCAAATATTACTACACCGTCATGCTCACCAAATGTATAGTATGCATTTATTGATTTTCCACCAGCTTTTTCTAGCTCTGATTTAAAAGACTCGTACCTATTTGGTGCACCTTTAGCATTATGTATTCCTTGGTCTGTCCAATTCCATAAGAGAATATAAGTAGACATTACAAATTCAATGAACAAACATTACAATAATATTAAAAATTTTTTGCGTGAGCAGGTATAATTATCTACTATATAGGTACTAAAGAATAGCCTCATAATACAATGGAGGTATGTGGATCAAATTTGACATTATTTTGAGGCCCAAAGATAAAGAGACACCATAAGAAAACTATCGTAGCCATACATGTTACTCAACAATTCCGATTAGAATGAATTGGTCTGTCATGATAATATTTAACTATATGATCTAGTCTGATAGAATCGTAATCTTATTGCAAAAGCATTTTAGGATAAGATGTATATATCTTTTATGACCATATACATCTGACCGCAATGAAACTTTTTTAATATTATGTCTTATATTAATTATCCATAGACACTTATGAAACAGTCATATCATTGCTTGTCTTGTGATAAAGACTTCATAGACAAAGAATTGGCAGAAGATCATAAAAAAAGTACTGGTCATGAAGTCATACAAAGAACATTAGAAAGATGATGACATCGTGATTACTAATACATAATTGCACATATATCAATAGTTAACAACGAGCATTATAAGCAAAAAATTTTCGACAAAGCGGTAACATTAAACCGCATAGGAGCGAGTAATGTTATGCCTGATTTCATCTTAAGATCGACTCCTACATACAAATGGCTTAAGGATCCATCCAACTGCTCGATAGACAGAAAGCGCATTGCAACTTTTACGATAGTGTGTAGAATAGGCTATATCTTTGCGTCAGACGTTCATAAGATCCGCGTCAGTAATGTTTCCTGCTTGCTTTATCTTCTCATAGATTACATTACGGGCTGGATTATTCATGGTAGCTGTACGAACCGAACTAGATAATTAGTTATATTTTTATCCACAACAATATGCCTGCAAAAGCACTGAAAGTGTTATTGTTAGCGATAACAACAATAAACCCCCCTATATGCTAGTCAATTACCTATTGTTTTTTATATATATAAATAATATTGATACTAGACTAAAATACTAGAATGTGAGTTTCTGCTGAATTATGCGCTTGAGCTTAGATTAAATTTTAATTTTATTGTCATGTTCGTGAGATTCATTACATGCTTATGAAAATTCAGGCTAGTCATGGTAACACACTGTCAGTCCTTTCACAACGACAACGGCTGATATGCAATTTGACAGATGTGCTTCATTATCTAAGTGACAAACACGACCAAGTGCATTGATGGCCTTGCTGATCATCTAGTATCAGAAGCCATTTACATTCGTGATCCAGACTTTAATGGCGTTGAAATTATAGTGATAGGCCTGGAGAAATTACCTCAGTAACAACAAACCAAGTATTGTTCATAACAGACATATATCATAACAACTAGTCTAATCGATAGTTGTTGTTTTATGGTTGCTATTGAAATAGGTCAGATAGTACAGGACTTTACTATCATCATGGTTGTTGCATCTGTCATGGCGTTAGTTTCATACAAGTTAAA
>JBJMFM010000293.1:0-2693 GCA_045808425.1 Nitrososphaeraceae archaeon
ATTGGAAAAGGCTAATAATATTAAGTTCAAATCGCAAAGTGAAGAATCAATGTCATTAGAAGGTGCAATAGTACATTATGCAGAACAAGAGAATATAGATTTAATCGTCATTGGTACTATAGGCAGATCAGGCTTTACAAAGTTGTTACTTGGTAGTATTGCTTCTAAAGTAGTAACTTATGCTCCATGTCCTGTATTGGTCGTAAGGTAGATGTAAAAAAGAAATGTACGATTTCTCATATATTATAAATATTATACTATCTATGGTGATTGGAATCTTGTATAGTTAACTGATCAATCTCGATATATCATATACAATAATAGAACAAGCTTTGATTTTACTACTAGAGTCACAGACTAGTCACAGAAATTGCAAAGTGGGTATCATTATACTGATAACAACCGTTATTAGTTGTATTCTACTTTTGATTTTACAATTTTGACAAGATTATGTATATCTATAGGCTTTCTAACAAAACAATCAACTTCTTCTAAACTCGGAAATAATCTTTTAAATTCATTTAGTGATTCTTCATATGCAGTTATAAAACAGACCTTAGCTCTATCGTCTTTATCTTTAATCTTCTGATACAATTCAAATCCACTCATATTGGGCATTTTAATGTCTAAAAGTAATAAATCATAATAACGAGCTTTGTAATTTGATAATGCTGATAAAGGGTCAATGAATACATCTACAATAAATCCATTGTCCTGTAAAGTTATAGCAAATAATCTTGCTATGTCTTTTTCATCATCTACTATCATAATCCTATTTTTAGAGTTGGAATCTTCTGTGCTGCTTAAAGTACTATCAATGTTATTTCTGCCTGTTTTAAGCCCATGATGATGCTTCTTTATACTATAAATGCTAGAATTGACCGTGTTGTAAGATGATATAAATAAGTGATGATGATCCTGAATTTGCTGCTTTTTGGGCTTTTTTATAGACTGTATCTGTGGCAATGGCAATAACAATAACATGAAATTCCACTCCATTTTCCAGCGTTTAACTTGCTTAAAACTCTTTTATGTTAATTATTTACTGTATGCTAGCTAGGGCTAACGTTCTTTAAATTTAGGAAAGAATTTTAGAGTTGATGCATATTGTAGCCGACCAGACTAGATTTAACAAGCCTAAGCCCGCCTTAATACTTTCTAATTTAGCTCGGTTAGTTGATTTTTTAAATCTTTAAATCTATTTCTTAATGTTACCTCTGTTATTCCAGCTGCATGGGAGATGTCTTTTTGACTTGTGTTTTCACCAGTCTTGATACATGATATATAAAGAACAGTTGCTGCTACTCCCATTGGATCTTTACCAGCAGATATTTCATTTTCTGTGACTTTTTCCATAATGTTAAGTGCTTGACGTTTTGTCTTTTCAGTTAGGTTAGCTTTGTTTGCAACTCTGACAACACACTTGGCTGGATCAATATTTGGAACTTTATAGTCAAGCTCGAGCATTAGCTGCCTGTATATTCTTGCAATATTCTTCCGTTTTACATTACTAGCTGCAGCAATATCTTTCATTGTTTTTGATATTCCTAGATCTCTACATGCAATATATGTGGCGGCACAAATTACCGCTGGTATTGATCTACCACGCAAAAACTTTCTTTGCTGAGCTTTTCTATACAAATAGGCTGTATTTTCAATTATTGCATCTGATAATCCAAGTTTATCTTTTAATGTATCAAGGAGCATGAAAGCTTCCCTTAGACTTCTATCTGATGGAGTGTTTAATTTTAGTCTAAAATCCCATGTCCTTAACCTTTGCATTGTAGAACGAATTGACGGATCTATTTTGTGTCCACTTGCATCTTTATCATCGCTACCTATGATAGTAGCAAGTCCCATATCATGGCGTGCTAATGAAGTTGGCGCTCCTGTCCTAGTTCTTGTCTCATCTATTTTTCCTCCCTCTCCTCCACTAAATATATGCCGCTCTGAATGACTTGTATCTTCAACTTTATCTGATAATACCATACCACAGTTGCTGCAAATAATTTCGCCTGATTCAGCATCCATTACTATCTTGTCACTTCTATTGCATATAGAACATAAAGTTTGGGTATGTTCAGAAGAATTATTTTCTATACTTTGTATTTTATCAATGGAGAAATCATAGTTTGGATTCTCTCTACTGTTGTTATTATTAACATCATCTTGTTTATTAGTCCTTGAATCCCTGCGATGTATAAGAGCTTGGTCAGGGGTTAAATACCAGACCATCCTAACGATTTCATCTCATCAAAGATAAAGGTATGTATTATCTGCAGTGTATTATACACTTCCTACCACTGAAATATATCTCAAAATTCTTTATCTTGAGTCTTGCTTAACTGACTAGTTAATGTCGTGAGAACTCCAATACTGTTCCTGTTCTTGAATGATAATTGAATTTGAATGATTCATTTTTAGATAATGGTATTAACTCTAAATTACCATAGCTGTTACATAGAGGGCATTTAATTGTCCTTGAATCTGAATATAAAGATGCACACCAAAAGCATGAATTACATAATACAAAGTGTCTCTTAGCTTCTCTAGTGTAGATATTACTATAATTGTCGTCGATGGTGTAGATATTACTATTATTACTGTTATTATCAGCGTTTAGAACTTTTAGCATAACTTGCTCACTATAGCGATTTTGCATATATTTATTATCATTATGATAAATTGCAGTT
>JBJMFM010000294.1:0-3281 GCA_045808425.1 Nitrososphaeraceae archaeon
TGCAATAATTGATTTTGTTAATGCATCAAAAACGGTTGAAACTGATATGCAATTGCTAAGAAGAAGAGGTAAACTAGTTCTTGTTGGCTTGTTTGGCGGTGAACTGAAACTTAACTTAATTACGATGCCAACAAGAGCATACAAGATAATCGGATCATATACTGGAAGTATTAGTGAGATGGTAGAGCTGGTATCATTGGCAAAGAGAGGGGTAATTAAACCTGTTGTTTCAAACCGGTTTAGGCTTGATCAAGCTACAGAAGCACTGACAATGTTAAAAGAGGGTAAGGTCGTTGGTAGAGGAGTAATAAATCCCTGAAAAAAAGTAACAAAAAGATATAACCCAGAATTTGGACGGTGTTACGTGCATTACTAGTAACAGTCATGGTACACTCGCTAGCAGGCAACAACAGATCGAAAAGCTACTCATCTATCTTCCGTGAATTTGAAATAGACAGCCTAGTTCGTACAGTGTCTTAATATTAGTTGTAACTGTGTGATATCTCATTTTGTAGTAATGAGTATAATTGGAATGATTTCAATTCCTGCATTTTTACATTTTAAAGCTAGGTATTGATATCATCACTAAAATAATAAGCGTCCTTCAGATGTTGACTCTAGCGCGGACTTTTAATCAAATGACTAATATCTCGTTAATGAGTTACAGTTAGTTCAAATATTACCCGGAGGTTTAAACCGAAGTATAGCTCCTATCTTTCCAAGGCTTGCTAACTGGGCGCCTTCCTCCGTCTTTGCTGATATTACCTCGAGCTTAGCACCAGTCATTATGGCCAGCTCTTCCAAGTAGTCTACGATGTCCCCTTCAGTGCTCTCTACGTCAATTGTATTGCATGATGGACACGGTCTAGATGTCATCTCCTCTTTTAGTTTTTGCAAATCATATCTCTCGACAAATTTTTCCTGAATATTTCCGCATCTTTTACACTTTGCATGGAAATGCATATAATTAATATCATCAGTGACAATAACCATCTCTACTGTGCCATTCTTAAGGGATCTTATCACATCAGATAGACCATATATCCCTAGGCCTTTTCCAGAATGAACTTCACTCATAAATCTCTTTATGATTCTCTTTTCCTCCATCAACCTGTATTCATTCATGACTCCTCTGTCATTTACTTTATCAATAATTTCTCGTACACCTTCGTCTCCCGAATACGAGGTATCGAGTGTTGCTATAACATTATTTTGGAGCCTGTAATCTAGATATTCTTCTTTGAGGAAATTTTCTTTGGTTGGACCCGGTCCTCCTACAATAATCCCTTTGACATTAAATTGATCAATGAATACCTTTTGCGAATGTTCTCCAATTCTATGATAGTATTCATTTAATTCATTGTCTCGAAGTCTTTCGAATCTTCTTGCTGATTGGCCGCCCTGCCTGTGTTTACCTGCTACACCAGATGTGAGAGTATCTATAACCTCCCATCTGTCACCTGTAAGAATCCCCAGACCTGCTTCCTGTGTGTCAATTGCTAAAATTCCAATAGCCTTATCGTCCTTCATCATATCTTTTATATGATCGGTCCAAAAATGATCATCGCAGCGATAGAGATTTATCTGTACTGGCTTGGGAGGAGTCACCGAATAAAGCTCGATCTTCTCTGTTCCTAATCCCTTACCTGTGGGAATGGCGCCGCAGAAAACAACGATGCCGTTTTCCGGTGTTTCCTTAAAAAGTTTTAAGTGTTCAATTGTCCTGCTAAGAGCATCCTGTACATGACTTCGCGTCAAGTCAGACTTGATATTCGAGGCTGTTCCAGCCTCATTCCGTAATTGAGATATAATGTCAAAGATCTGGCGGCGAGGCGGAACATATACTGTAACTAACTCAGTACCATGACCAGTGATGCTTGATAGTTCATTCAGCATTTTTGTCAGCCTGTATCTTTTTACCGAGTCCCACTTACTTTGGCTACTGTTTGTATTCATCGTTCAGGATAGCAAAAGGGTTTCGTCTGCACATAATATAAGGCTATCAACATTGATGGAGATTGGATCTGAATATTTTGATGTTTCAGGGGAATACTAGTTCGCCATTGTGTGCTGTTAAGCCGGCTTGAGATGAAGAGTAACGGTTATCATGGAGCAGGTCTTAAAGTGATATAAAAGAGTAAAAATTATCAATGCTTCCAAGACTTGAGTATATCAAACAGGCCAGAATCAGATTAGGCATAACACAAAGGAAGCTAGCCACGCTAACAGGCATAAGTACGTCCATGATAAATCAGATAGAGTCCGGCAGATGCAAACCCAGCTATGAAACCGCCAGGAAAATATTTGAGATTTTAAGTTCACTGGAAGGCAAGTCTTCTATGAAGGCAGGGAATATCTGCAGCATGAATCTAATTTCGGTCCAAAGAAACGAAGCACTTCATTCTGCAATAGATAAAATGAGGAGAAATTCTATAAGTCAAATCCCGGTGTTTGATGGATCTCGCGTTGTGGGAATAATAAGCGAGGACGGACTAGCGAAAAGCATGGTAGAAAAAGACGAAAAGAAGATACGTGATACAATCATTTCTATAGTAATGGAACCTCCCCCTCCAGTTGTCGATGTATCTACTCCAGCGAAGGCGATAGTGCCATTAGTTAGATTCGCTAAGTGCGTACTAGTTAGTGAAACAGGAAATGTAATCGGCATCATCACTGTTAGCGATACTCTAAAAATGGTTGAATAGCTTTATTCACTGTGTAGATTTTCAAGACCTACGCAGCAGTCAGCATGTGATATACATGTTGAACAGATACTCAGTTCATTGTCGGCAGGTATTATGTTTTGGCATAGAGCACATTTCCTTTTTTGTGTATTTGAACCGCCCATACTTTTTGCAGCTATTCATAAGAGCTGCCAAGCTATTTGAACCTTGAAGTTATATCCTCTGCTGTTAACTCATATAGCTTGCCGTCTTCAAAATGCTAATATTCACACATTTGCCTTAGTGTGTCATTTAAACAGATACGCAAAAATAGCGCTGAAGCGAGACTTGATTATCATTTTTGATTATCATACACGATAATCATATTGTATGGATATTTTTTGCTGTTTACTTGGTGCATAACTTAACAAATTATAATATTTTAGCTTAAACATATAAGTTCTCACATATTTTCTTCATAACTTGGAATGTCAAGTTAATATATCACTTAGCAAGCATCATCATTTGACGAGTAAAAATGGCACAAATGCCAGCACTTATACCAAAGGAAGTAGAAATCCAAAGACTAAAGAAGATCTATATCATGGTCATAATGCT
>JBJMFM010000295.1:0-5270 GCA_045808425.1 Nitrososphaeraceae archaeon
TTTACATAACTACAGAACCAGAAGCTGAACATTCAAGGATAATCGAAAGGGTTATGACACTAAAACTATAGCAGTTTTAAAGGAGCATGCAAAAATAAAACTAATAAAACTTCTATTCCTATTTTTTCATCTAAAATACCTGAACTACTGGCTACTCTTGGCTGGCAACAATTTGTTCTAACTGCAATGCTTCTGATAGCATAAGCGAATCCAATTGCAGATAAAGGAGCAAGTAGTAGTGTATATACAGACAAAGTATGACAAACTGGCATGAGAGTCAGTTGATGATAGTTAAGAGTGCTGACCCTACTAGGAATGAAGGAGCAAGTCTTAAGAAAATGCTAAATGAAATAGAGGCACTTTTAGCTAATGGATATACGTTGAAATCTACAATAGAATCTAATGGTGAAATATTTGTATTCTTGCTAAATGAATCTGAATTAAGAAGAGTAGGAAGGAGAAAAAGAAAAGACTAATAGAGCTAATACTTTGACACTGAGTTCCTACCAATCACCATTTGTCTTACAATACGTAAAAATATTTGTATGCTGCAACTATCTTTAAGACATCTGTTACTAATCCTATTTTTATGTTATGTTGTATAATAATTGGTTGTTGATCTATGAAAAGAAATGAACTCATATATAATGAGGTAAATGATGAACTCCCACAACAAAGGCCTTTATCTTTAAGTGATATTTCACCTACATGGGCTAAACGTCTACAAGGGAAACAACCACTACTACCTTTTCTTGTATCATTAACACGATTACGATGGTTATCTGAAATTACCGATCCGAGAAAATGTGTAGTAGGAGAAGCATACGGTTTCTCAGCCTCATACACGGATAGCTGTAGCCAATGTGCTAGCATTGGTAATAAATTCTCATTGTACTTTGCCATGTGCCGCCACAAAAAGCTTGAAAAAGTTGAGCAGATGTTTGTTAAACACTGGAATGAAAAACATATATACATATTCTAATGTTGATATCTAATTTTAATATCTTTTGACACAATTCAAATCCATTCATTTTAGGCATTCTAATATCAGTTAGTGGTACGTCGTAAAATTTTCGTTCGATTCCTGATAATGCTATTAGAGAATTATTATATGTGTATACTTCAAATCTTATTTTATCATTATCATGATAATAGTATCCTTCTAAACCAACGTTGAAAGTTAATGTAATATCAGGATCATCATCTACCACAAGAATCCTTTTAACAAATGACTCTTTTTGTTCCTCTTTCTATAGCACTAGTAGTTGTGTTTGATTCTTGATCACAAATTAGCGATAATAATTAATTTGCCAATATTTTGATAAAAATATGAGGATACCGATGTCAAATTAATGGAATCATAGGAAATGCATAAAACTAGCTTTCACACAGGTATATTCTAGAAGTCGAAAAAAATCTGGACTTGCAACAAATGCTCTGCTATCCGGATTTATTTTCATATAGTATTAACTCTTTAATAGTCCCGAGCATTTTTTCGCGGCTTAAGACTAGTGAAAAGTTAGCAGATTTAAGTTTAGAAGCAGCACTTCATTTTTTTGATTAAAAATAGATGACATTCAGGTAAATGATAAAGCTAAGTATTCCCATTATAATAGTAAGCGTGAAAATGGAACACCCGCTTAAAATCGTGCATAGGAAATGGAACATTTGAGCTCAGACATGGAACACCAAGATGAACAGTTACAATGGAGAAGAGCCAAAGTGCAAGAGCTTTGTAGCAAAGGATACAGTCAAAGAGAGATATCACAAATACTGCAAGTTGGATTAGCTACTGTTAATAGATACATATCATATCTGAGAAATCAAGCTAAATCCAATATCAAAAGATACATTGATGAAAGGCTGTCAGAAGAGTATGAGGATTAAATGCAATCACAAAAGAAGCATGGAATACAGCACAAAGCACAGAAGACAAAAGAGAAAAGATACATGCATTATCATTAGCCAAAGAGTGCTACTCAATGAAGCTTGATCTCTTGACTAATGCTACTGTGGTAGATGATGCTATCAGGTTTGTATCTCAGAATTCCATCGACCAGGCATTATCAATGGATAGTAGTAACAAAGACGATAAAGAATCAAGAGAACCTGATTACGATGAAGACAAAGATCAGATAGAAGAAGAGCAAGAAGAGGAAACAGCAGAAATATGAACAACAACCACGAATCAAGTTTTCTGAATTAGTTTACTGGTTTTGAAATAACAATCTCTGTAACAGGCTTTGACCATATGGATAATGTCAAAATAAACCAAGTTGCTCGTCTGATAGAGACCAGATTATGTTATTTGATATAAAATAGTTGGGTTAAAGATAACTAGAGATTAATCTTTCGACTGCAAGACTGACTCACTTATGAATACCTGATTTTACAACTAATCATTATGCGAAGCTTTTTTCAATACTTGACAGACTAGATAATGATTTATCATTATGACCTGAAAAATGGTGATGATAGAGGATAAATTTTACTTGTTTATGACCGATAATATTCTAAGCTAAAAAGAAAATCAACCAATGAGGATAATCAAATTGCTAAACCAACACGATATATGTTTTGTTTCCTATCTTAGTTCATTCCTCTCCTTGCGCTTTCTTAAACGATCAAAAACATATGTTGATACACTTCCAGCAAACCCGGCTCCTATCAAAGATATAAGAGGTCCATATACACTCCAGAAGTCTTTCACTTGGTCTTGGATACTTAATGGCTCTACGACTGATATTGTGAAGTTTATTGGTACTGCCTTAGATCCTTTAGTTGATAGTGTCGCATTGAAATGTCCAAAGAAAACATTAAGGGGGAAAGAGGATCCTGTGGATATATTTGCCAAGAGTGGTATTGCATATTGACCAATTTGTGCTTTTTTTAGTGCTTCAACTATGAAGGGTGCTGGTTCGATACCAAAAGAAGATACGTTTACTTTATCAGGATTAAAGTTCACATCTATATTAGATTGGTGTTCCTTAACAGTGAAATTTATAACCTCAGGTATAACTCCTGTAGTTGATCTTAATTGTACTCCAACAATTTTTTGCTCTCCTTGCCTTAGAACTACAGGATTTGGTGTAGTCAATATATCATATTGAGGAGGCGGAATATCAATTAAGCTACTGAGATCATATATGAAATTAGATTTGCCATACAACACCGTTGAATAAAACATTAGTTTATAGTTCCGAGGAGAGACTATTGTATCCAAGTCTAACGATAATAAAACATAGTTTTGATTATTTCTAAAGAAGTCACTATAGTTTTGATCAATGTTGAGGATTCTATAGCTATTATCTGAACTCCATTCAAGGATCGTTTTATGCCATGTACCATTGCTCCACTGAATTTCAAGCTGATAATCAAATCCTGCTTTTCCGGTTTTTTCATTGTTATCTGCATCAATTACCATTCCATAGGCTACTATACTAGCACCATATAAAGAAGGATTTTCCTTAACTCCACTACCACCTACCCAAAGTGTGGCGTTCAGAAAATTTTTATCACTAGAGTAACTTATCCTTTGAATATCAACAGATGCAGATAATGGATTTTTATTATAGTCACTTATTTTTTGACGACTATTGTTATTGTTGTTGTCATTGTTTTTTCCTATTCCAGAGAATTGTTTGACATCATGTATTTCATCATTAACCTCTTGTCGTGCAAAGGAAGGCGAAGCATTTTGCGCGTATGAGTAGTATAATAGTAATGGTCCTAATATTTCGGCTGTCATTATTAAAATCATGATAAAAAAAGTCAGCAAAGGCATAATAACAAAAATAATATATTTTGGTCTTAAATGCCCTCGCATAAGCTGCTAACTATTGAATTCCATATTATGTATTAACATTTTCTGCTCCAAATTCAAAAGAAAAGAGCAATCATATGAGCTGGCTGCAAATATGTATAAAATGGTATTATACTCCAGTTAATGGCAACAGAACAAGAATTCTTTATAAATTCTGTTGCTCTCCGTATATAAGAAAATGCTAAAGTGTAAATTTGTAGCAGTTAAGAAGTTAAGTCCATGTATGTTATTCATGGCAGGATTTCTACTGCTCCTGCAAATAGCTACTGCTTATGGTGGTGGTGCTAATACCAATTTGCTGCCGCCGTCATCAGCCTCAACGGGCTCTTCTGACCCGCCTGACCCGCTAAGCTCTTCACAATGTTGTGCGCCGGTCTTTTTGGCACCAATATCTACATCGGAAAACAATGTCTATGTAAGTTGGTCAAGTAATAAGACAGGAGGAAACTATGAAGTGATGTTTAGAGCAAGTACGGATAATGGAGAGACATTTGCGTCCAAGATTAATCTTAGTAATTCTCCAGGAGTTGATTCATTAGATCCGTCAATAGCAGCATCGGGAAACAATGTCTATGTAAGTTGGTGGGAAAGAGCAAATCAAACATCAAATGAACCTGTAATTAGAGTAAGCAATGATAATGGCAAGACATTTGGTCCAGTGCTAAAGCTTGCAGCTAATGGCATAATTGGTAGTGGACAAGAAGGATGATATCCTCATATACATTTTTTTAATTACCCACGACACTTTACATAATCTATTATTTACTGGTAGAATTAGTAGACGAAGAAGGATAAGATGAGGAGGGCATAAAAGTAGGAAGATGTGTAAGTCCAGAATGAGATTCAAGCCATGAATAAAGATCAGCTAAGACATATTTTTGTATTGGACCATGCCGGCTTAGGGCTAGCTTAAACTTTGATTGGAAGCCATGCCGATGAGCTAAAAGCTGAGCCATTATGCAGAACAAGGCTTAGGCTTGCATTTATTTAAGCAGCAACAAACCAGATAGCAGTGAATGGGTAGAGGTAGAGGTGGTAGAGAGCCATTATATGTGAATAATAAAGCTAAAGTAAGCCTCCTACAATGCGTGGTTTTTAATTACAGGCTTCAACTATGGTAGTAAGTTAGTTTATCCAACCCTATAGTCATATAAACAATAGAAGATTAAGAGTGTCAAATGAGTAATACTAATGCCTCAGAAGAAAACGTTGAATCTCCCTCTACTTATGGAAATGAAGCTTATAAGCAACACAGAAAGAAAGAGAAGAAGAAACAGCACAAACAGAAACAAGAAGAGCGTTCTTCAGAATCAAATGACGTTAAATGGCCTGGGACATAATATAATGTGGTACTTCACAAGATATATGAGCAGAAAATATATCTAAGAATCTAATCGCTATGCTACTGTATTTTCCACGCTTCAACTACGTTGAGCAAAATTTTGCT
>JBJMFM010000296.1:0-7679 GCA_045808425.1 Nitrososphaeraceae archaeon
CCGGTTATTTTATCAATATCATAGCACTAGCATTATCAAGTATTGAATATAATTCAGAGTTGAGAGAAATAAATCAAAGATTGAAGGAAAGCAATGAGAGATTAAGTGAAAGAGAAGAATTAATCCGTGTTCAATATGAAAAGCTAAAAGAATCAGATAACATGAAAAATGAATTTATTAATGTAGCAGCTCATGAATTGCGAACACCTATCCAACCTATTCTTACCTTAACTGAAGTTCTTCGATCCAAGATAAGCAATACTGAGCAGCAAGAATTATCAGATGTTATTCTCAGGAATGCCAAGAGATTACAGAGGCTGACAAACGACATACTGGACGTAACAAGAATTGAAAGCCAATCGCTAAATCTAAAGAAGGAATGGTTCAACTTAAATGATGTAATAAGCAACACTGTAGACGATATAATAACAAACAGCGAACTTGCAAAACCATTCGAGAAACGTATTAAGCTGCTATATCAACCTCATGATATATTCATAGAAGCAGATAAAGCAAGGATAACCCAAGTAATTTTTAATCTACTAAATAATGCTGTTAAGTTTACTGAAGCAAAGGAGAATGGAGGAGAACAAGAAGGAGAAAGAATTGTAAGTATTGCTGCGGAAAATACTGATGATGGTTATGCTGTTGTCACTGTTAAGGATAGTGGCATAGGCATAGACGCGGAAATATTGCCTAGGTTATTTGAAAAGTTTGCTTCAAAGTCTTTCTCAGGAACGGGGTTAGGATTATTTATATCAAAAAGTATTATCAAAGCTCATGGTGGTGAAATATGTGCTGAGAATAATACTAATGAAAGAAGCGGAGCTACATTTAGGTTCAGCCTACCAATCCGCAAAGAAAACAGCATAATACTCAACAGCAAAGTAAATCAGCTCCTAACAAAATAATGAGTATATTTCACCTTATCTTTCATAGGCTTGTTCTATATGTTGCACTTCAAAAATATAACAATTTTATAGTCATAATCCAATAGTCATTGTAGCTGTTTTGGTAGATAGTTGAGAATCAGCATGCATCAAGGTAGTATTACTTTGTAGCGCTCAGTAATATGATATTATAATATCTCTTAATAGTGGTAGTCTCTTAATAGTGGTAGTCTCTTAATAGACTCTTTTGTGACTACATACAAAGTAAAATATACCACATATTGCTGTCAGATTCAGCTATTTTTTTATTTGTCGTTGTTCCTTCTATCTGATAATATGAAAGTACAGATAAATAAGCCCATAGTCAAACGTCAAATCAGAGATACAAACTTTATTAGAAATGGCAGAGGTTTTTCAAAATCCGAATTAAAAGAAGTTGGGATAATTAACATGAGTATGGCCAAGAGCAACGGCATACCAGTTGATTTATTAAGAAAAACGAAAAACCCAGAAAATGTTGAGCAATTAACTCTTATTTCAAAAGATATCTTAAACTTGAGAAAAGCAAAAGAAAAGGTCTAACGCATAGAAAAAAAGCTAAGTAAACTCATTGATCAACTCAAAGGCATGTCAAGTGGAAAGTACTAGCGTTAAGAGAAGAATAATAGAGAAAGAAACAGAAAGCCTGAGGTAGAGTATAATTCTTGGTTAGTTTTAATTTAGTTTATTATATGGCAATAGATGTTTAATGAAACACAATGGTCATACATGATAGCGAAAATATGCTCGCTAACTGAGTTCGTAATCCTGTGTAGGCTATAGGGTCTAAGCTAGAAGATCTTTGTGTAGTAATATTTGAGTTGAGTGCAGAATCACAATTTAACACTAGTCAAATGTATCTATTCTAATTATATGATGATGATTATTTCTTATGGTGACATAATATTATAGATTAGAGGTCAAGGTTTGTCGACAGGAACATGCTGAATTGAGTCTTTATCTATATTGGTCAAGTACCTGCTGTAAAGTGAATTTATTATTATTGCCGTAACAAGACCATAGAACATGTTTAAGGCTAGTGCCCCTATGATAACCCTGTTTTGCATAGACAACACATCACCTATTACAAGAAATGCAACACGGCCAGTTGGGTCTTGCTGTGTGATCATAGGGCTGCCTTTAATGTTGTTGAGCGCAGGAAGCACCATCGAATACGTTATAGGGATAAATAAAACTAGCCATAGGGCAAAGCCAAAGCATAGGCCATACACGGGTGTATATTTATCCAACGTTCTTGATGCGTCTCTTTTATTATTGTCATTCCGCATAACAAAAGGCAATGCCATAAGAATACCAATAAGGCTCCCTGCTGCAAAATGTAATATCAAACCAGCCATAATCATATAAATCGAATATGAATGAGTTTGAGTAATTGTCAACATAAGCACAAGATAAAAGGCACCTGCTGGAACAGAAGTTGCTTTTTCCACCATCACAATTAATGTACTAATACCAATAGACGAAATCAATCCAGCGATTAATCCAAAGAAAATTATTTTTAGTCGAAACTCAACCAAGTGTGGTAGATTAAGTCTAGGCTTATTGTAGTGAACCTTCGATCTTATCATATCCTATATCACATAACTGTAATATTTTTACTTTCCTATACAATATAGTAACAATATTAGAATTTGAATAATAGATGATAAAAAATCTTTGCAAATTATAGTATTAAATTATAATTAATGTATAATCCAGCAGCATTCAGATCTATGAGAACGATATCATCCCAATAATAGCAAATGAATAAAATGGGTAGTTTATGGAACATTGAAAGAGCAATATAAGACAACCAGATACAAAAATAAAAAATAATAAGCATAACTCCATCTAATAATGTATTAAACCTATGTCTAGCGATGACAGCTACCTCAAATTTGATAAGATATGTGATGACATATTTGCACTCAGCACTGCTATACGGTCTGCTATAGTTATTGACAAAATGGGTAGACATGTGGCAGGAGGAATGAGAAAGGGTACAAGGTCAATGGAAGAAAAAGACGATTCTCAAAAACTATATGTCCAATTTGCTCTGAGAAGTGTAATGCGTGAGGATTTCGATGAACAGTTTGGCAAGACCCTTTATAGCTTCTCAGAAAGAGAAAGAATAAAGCTTGCATCATTTCCATTAGATGATCAACACATATTGCGAGTTTCCATAGAAAAAGGAGAGACTCAGCATAATGAAATTATCGATAATATACTAAAGATTATCAGCAACAACAAAAAGAATAGTAACAAAGGCAACAAAAAATAATAATAATTGTATACAAAAAGAACCAAAATGTGAAGCTAGATTTTGTATAAACCAAATTCGGCATAAAATGTATAGACTTCTGAAGATAGTGCAAACAAAATCATTCACATTGAAATATTATACAATTGTTAGTCTAAGTCCAGACAACGCTAAGATATATGTAGCCAACACCCTCTCAAACGATATCTATATAATAGATGGCACCAATAACAGCGCGGTTGCATCTATACCAGTTGCACTCATCCATGCGGTGTAGTTTATAATCCTGATAACCACGACATATACATAGCCAACTACGACTCAAACACTGTATGTGTCATTCACCAATAATTACAACAAGAGATTTTCGAATAATTAGTCAACAAGGATGAAATATAACCGCAAACAGCAACGTTATTTGGGCAGAGAAGAAAAACCTATCTTTGAAACATTAACAACTCCGACATGAAGATACTGGATGACCGACATGATCTCCTTTTTTATATTGACGTTGTAAATCGAATAAAAATCTAAATGTAATAAAATATGTCGATATTACTTAGGGGTAAGTCTTGTTTTGCTTTTAAGCATGTTAGTATATTGCTTTGCAAGAGCAACAATTTTAAAAAGTTCTAAAGACCTGTTATCAGATATTGCTTTTTAAAACATGTGCAACCAAAAATCATTTTTGCTGCCATCTTGATAATATTTAGACGGCTACAGTTATAATCCCCTATCTAACATTATTACATCAATAAGAGTTAGAAACATTATATATTTAAGTTTCAATATCTATCGATTTATCGTAAATTAATGTCCAGCTCGCATCATTCATACAGAGACAGAATTTACATTGTTAAAGACATAATTCTAAAACTCGTAGAATATGGCCAGTTGAATCCTACCGCATTAATAAGTTTTTGTGGACTGAATTTTAAAAAACATATACCCATCATTAACAAAATGGAATCAAAGGGTTTGATCATCAAAGATCACATTTTGATAGGGAAAAGAGCGATTACGACATATAAGCCAACACAACAAGGAATCGATTTTTGTAGATCTATTCTGGAGCCCTATGAGATAATGTTCCCTCGGACCGACATTGTACCGAAAGGGAGTCTCGGATTAGTGTTAGTCTTGGTCTAGGCCATATTCTGATACAATATTCCTATCTATTTCTTTCTCTTTTCTTTGAGAACAGGCTATATTTCTTGTTCCAAGATTTTATTGAGCGATACTGCCTTACTCCTGTTATAAGCCAAATTGAAGATACTATGATAATACCTGCTAACAAAACGCTGAGAAAAATTCATGATGCCCAAGACCTCGATATACAGAATAGAGATATGACCATATTATATCCATAATATCGCTGCTAATTAAAAGATGCCAAGATCGCTATACTTTTTTATTGCCGACGGTCTTTTTGGAGATGATATAGATATACAATATTACAGATATTATGACACAAATGAATCATTAACAGATTGAATTCTGTATTATGTTTACATTGTATTGTGCATCACTCCACCCATCCTTATATCCTTGCTTGTAATCCAGGTTGTATTGTGAATTTGCACTGGTTATGTTTTGATTTTGTGGCCGGCCATCATGGAAGTCAGACTGAGCTGCATCATAACCATTGATATAGGTCGTGCTTTTCTCTGGCTTTGCACATAATGCAGCATAACCTTTCATTGGCATAATTGCCAGAAGGAAGAGAAATGTCATGGTAGCAATCAATACCAGAGATATTCTTGATGCCATATATACAGCTCTAGCGTTCTTTTTCATATATTATTGACTACAATCAAAAAAATAAAAAGTTTTTGGGAGTCCATCGCTCAAATCATTTGACAGAATAGAATGTCATGATAATCTACGACTAGTACGCTCAGAGTAACTAGTATTATAATTATTACAATGTGATTGAGTGGAAGCTGTTTTAACCAATAGGTTGCATTACGATAGGTATTATCAAGGTTCTCACATATCACAGTGAATCATAAGTATATCATTCAATGGCCAAATATTATCAAACTGCGAAAGATCATCTAAGCATGGTACGAAATGCCAACACAGCTGCAAAAAATTGTCACTCAAACAGATATAGCTATTCAGAACCCATCTAATCGAACAATAACATTCCCTGCAAGTAGCGGAATAACAATTGCATAAACGAAATCATGCCTATTGGCACTCATGCTCACACCGAATAAATTATAATAAAAATAACTAGACTTTCTACATACTAATGCAAAATCATAACACACAAAGAATCTCTAACAAGGTCTCAAAATTTCCTTTTTTTCTTTAGTCATATATATATCATAGGAGTAAAACATATTGTTACTTTATGATGCAAATTGGAGTGCATATACAAGAGTTATCATACCACAGCGTAACGCGAAAACGGATTTAGCAAAAATTATTTATTATTTTTTGATCTAAGGCTTATTTCGAGAGCATCTTTGACATTTTTATTAAATTCTAAAGTAGTTTCTGTGATCTGGCTCATATATTTCCCAGAATTTCTAACATATTCGAGATAATCCTTCATTTCATTTTCATATAGGATTACATTATCTGCAACTACAACTGATCCTTCTTTCATCAAATTCTTTTGCTCTACTAGCCTCAGATACTGTAAATACTCACTTTTGATTGCATCTAAAAATACCATGTCAAATTTGTAACCAGAAAGCGTTGGAATCACATCAATGGCATCATGACAAATTACTTCTATCTTGCCTGACAATCCTGCTTTGTCTATATTTTTTCTTGCAATATTTGCAAGATTTTTATCTTTTTCAATAGTGATTAGTTTTCCACCATCATCAGGCAGCAAATTCCCCATTAATATAGCAGAATATCCATGCAGGGTTCCAATCTCGAGTATCGATGTTGGCATATACTCTTTGATGATATCAGATATAATTATGCCCTTCACAGGACCAATTGAGGGAAGATTTTCTCTTTTAGCTGTCTGTTCCAATTCTCTTAGAAGATTGGATATTATTAGTTGCTGGCGTTCTTCATTTTTAGACATGATCTTAATTGAGAACTGAGTTGGATTTATACACTAGCATATTTGCTTCGACTAAAGCGTCTAAGGTACACCCAGGAAGAAAAGAAAAGTAAGAGTAAAAGAGTTCACGGTAATTTGGAAGACGAATACAAAAGAACTGTAAATGGTTAAAGTCAATTTTGAAGTAGTTTAGTTGTAATTTGAACATTATTTGGGCTACCAGTTTGATGATCAAGTTTGACATGGTGTTAGGAGAAAATGATTTTATTAAGTTCAATAAGTCTAAGTCGGTGCTTAAACAAAAACAACCTAAACTAAAAATACTCTCGAAAGAAAAAATTGAAAGGCACGAAGAATCGTTATTATACTGTTCCTATAGCCCCTTTTGATTCTAGGTTTATCTAAGATTAAAGATTTTATTATTATGTGCCTTGAGTAAATTTTGTTGTCTTTGGTGTTCGATAAACAATTCAAAATCAGATTTACTGTAGCAGCATAGTACTTTCGCCTTCGTGTTACATATTGATGACGATAGTTCTGTTTCATATTTAGTTAAATCATCTATTTTATTTATATTAAAGAATAAGCCCATATCTGAAATTACAGTTACTCCAGCCTTCCCTAGCTTATCTGCACGCTGAATTAACATTTTTTGTCATAATCATTACTCCAACAAACTCCTGCGTTAAACTATAGTAAGCTTTTTTTGATTGTACGACTACAATTGAGCCTTCTTTTTTGTATTTGTCTATATCAATACCGGTATTTGTTAGACTATTAAGGACATCTGCTATGCAGTGATAGTGGGTTAAGATAAGAACTATTTCGTTTAATGATTCTAATGATCTTTTGCATAAATTTGAATATGCATATTCCAAAGGAGTAAGGTCTGAATATAAAATTAAATTGTGGTCTCCATATTTAGTTTGTAAAATCTCTTCCAACATACCACCACTCTTATCTACGTATTTGGAAATCCTTTTCCATTTTTTACTTATACATTTCTTAAGTGTCAGAGCAATTTAAATTCCACTAAAAATTATGGCAACTCAGAGGTTATAAAACGTTAAGGAAGGAATAAGGACTAAATAGATAGCTAAAATAACAGTTGATGCAGAATAAAACAAGATGAATTCTGCAAATACGTCATATATCATCATAAAATCAGAAATCAAGAAATTGTCTGAGCCAAGATCATATCTACCTATACAGTTAAGTAAAAAAGTTGAATAACACTGCCTCATGTATTGTCTGTTACTTCTATGACTTCGTATTTTTGGCTGCTTCTGATTTAAAAGAGTTCAAGCCAAGAAAGAAACTAAATAGCTTTAAAGAAACCCAGTTAATTATTATTCCTCGTCTATGCCAAATTTGGTATGGCCATTTTAATAACCTTTTGTCTTAGTATTATTGCTAATGCTATTGAAATAATTGAGAATGCTACTGCAGATATGAATAT
>JBJMFM010000297.1:0-44767 GCA_045808425.1 Nitrososphaeraceae archaeon
TCTTAGTAGCTCCACCATTCGCTGCTTCTAGAATTAACCCAACGATGTCAGTTCTGCTTCTATATTTCATAACAATGTTGTTATAAAAGATCTGATATTTATGAGGAGCCGTACTTTAGATCATTTTATTTGATCATACTATTCGATCGATGAAGTGATCATTGTACTAGATCAGGATACAATTCTGCCACAAGACGGATCTGCGAACTTAACTTCATAATATAACATTATAACTACTAAATCACATTTAAATTATGAAAAAAATTCTTTATTATACCTTTCAAAAAAGTTATCTAATGAGTATTAGATAAATTATCTGTTGTTTTACTTATGTATATGAAGGTCGATTGGAATCACATCAAATCCTGTCGACTTCTTTACTACCGTTGAAAGAGGAACCTTCCCTAACTTTCTAGAAAGACCAATACTGAATCAAGTAATTGTCCCTTCTCTTCTAACAACCATAAAGAATATTTTTAAAACAATAAATCCTTTATTCCTATGCTACCTTTGGCGTCTTGTTTCCAACCACTATGTCATCATTCTCTTTATCATGCAACCAAGTATCAGTGGCCATTTCTTTCTTTCTTTTCTGAATATCTTCTTGAGCCACTTTAATGTATTGTGAATCTATTTCTGTACCAAGATAGTTTACGCCCAATTGAATACATGCTAAAGCTGTTGTACCTGTCCCCATAAACGGATCATAAACAATCATGTCTTTTTTTATACCATGTAATCTTATACAGAGATAAGGTAGTTTCTCAGGAAACACTGCTGGATGAGGTCTACTTTCTTGAATTGTAGAATATGGAATAAACCATACATTGCCTCTGTCCCTTTTATCTTGTGTTGCAGATTTCCACCTTCCTATATTTGTTTTATCCTGATAAGGTACACCTATTGCTCTTTTATCTAGTTTTACATTTCCCCCTTTTGTAAGATGAAAAATATATTCGTGAAGATCAGTCAGATATCTTTCACTAACTATTGGTTTGAAGTGACCTATTGAATAGTCTTTTATTGTATTCATTTTTCCAACGTCTGCCTTTTCGAATGAAATAGATTTTATCCAGTGAATTGTATTTTGTAATTGATACTTCGCATCTTTAAAATGTTTGACTACCTCGAATGGAAGCACAGGGTCAGAAGGAGTTCCACCTATATTAAGGAAGAAAGAACCGTTATCCTTTAAAATGGAGTAACTTAATTCTGCGATATCATAAAGCCAATTTAGATATTTTTTTCTTTCCTTATTGTCATTGTATAAGCCATAAGCTTTGTTTAGATTATACGGAGGTGATGTTACGATAACATCTATTTTCACATTATCAGAACTGAGTTTTTTCATGAAGTCCTTGCAATCTTGATGATAGATGTTATTTAGATCAATCACTTTATAATCACCCTGTAGAAACCAGCTAATAAACGTCTTTTCTTTATAATTTTAGATATAAACATACAGAAGAATTCATCAACACCAATCTTGATGCTTCAACAACCTCAGACATTTCAACTATCAATACTAAATATTTAGTCACATGTTAGAATTTTTGTGGATGTACCATCTATTATATTTATGGTGTTTTACATAAAACAAAAACATAAGCGTCTGTCGTTAAATAAATAGCTGCATTCGGGCATTAATTGACGTCTATGAAGTAAATCTATCACTTTATTATAATCATCTCTAAAATATTCACTATATGCATTATCGTCAGTCAACCTATCTTGTTCATATTGATCTATTTGATCATTGTCAGATAGATACTCTTCCGATGTTTGTTCTTCGTTATTATCATTAATGCTATTGTTATTGTTGCCACTGTGTTCGTAGTTATTACTTTTATTCTTCTGTGCAATTTGCGCAGCACGGGAAGAGCAAAAGGTTAATGCTGACTTGCCTATATCATGAAATGAACTATTTGTAATCCCAACTCATCCTGGCACTCCCGAATAATATCTGCATAGCGCTCCATTTTATCATAATCATCTTTATTTTTGGCAATGACATATCCTTTCCAAGCTTTATGTAAAGCACTCCACACCTGGTTTTCAAAGAAGCTTGAATCTAGCATTTTTGATCTGTCTGTGTCTATTATATAATCCTGATTTTTTTCTATTTTTTGTAGAAGTAATACATAGAATACAATGACTTTTTTCTTCGCCTGCTAAATCAATAGTATTTCATTATACATAGTTTTCCTTGAGTGTTTGGTACTCCATTTAGTTTTTGGAGTTTAAAAATTTTTTTCGCACGAATAATGTTATGATAAGTATGTAATTAATCAAGTCCTACGATGGTTTGATACCACGTGGTATCAATCTCAAAATATAGTAAGTGCAACTTATTAATTGCTGCAAATAATCAAGTCTGACCTATTCCCTATATCATATTTCTGTAACCTATGTACAAAGTAATTCACGTCACTTATCTTTGTTTTATATGGCTCTAGTTACATATGTCACTCCACTTTCCACTTTCATAACTATAATACAGTATTAGTTACAGTAGTAAGCTAGAAGCATCAGTGATACCTATACCGGATGGCGCAGGCGGAGATACTTCCATACCTATACAGTATTGGGCTCAATAGAGATAGAGCAAGTAAAAAACTGGTACTAGTTTAGAGCAGTTCTTCTCTTCTTAATTTTAGACAGATATCAGTGTATCGCCAATGGATAAACACAACATTGTGATTATCTTTCGTACTTCTACAGCTGCGTTATCTTATTACCAGTTTAGCCAATTCTTTGATTTTTATGGGTTCTCATTATGCAGCCGTATCTGAACAGGGCTGAAATACCCTCCTAACGTTATTCCTAGGCAGCATAGCAGCGACCTTTGGCCTAATGCATGACACTGTACATGGTGGCTGCATGTACATTGATATCGATATCCTCATCTAAAATTATTTTATGCTATACCCCAAAGTATCAATAGGATTTTGCAAATTAAGAATCACTAATATTTTGTGTAATTTTAGCTTTCATTTCAGAAGTGATCTCCTCTTGTTTTATAGCATGTACTTCCCATATATGCTGTTTAGCATTTTTTATAATGTCTTCCTCTCTTTCTCCTTCTATTATATAGCCACAGTCTAATCCAATATCGCGGCAAGCTAATTTTTTCATTTGCTTAATACACAATACAACACTGCTTAATAATTATCTCTTTGTAATATTTCTTTAGCATGTTTCATTAAATCAGATTCTGCCTTCTTATTCTAAATTACCTCGTATCACTATACAAACCTAGACACTTACCATCTTCTTCTAATTGCTTGCCTGTACCAGTCAGGAAGTATATTCATGTTCTTGTTTACGAAATGTCCAAATGCCGAATCTAAGATGTATGTCTTTGCCCAATCGTCTTTTGATCTTATGGATCTACCATATGCTTGTATTAATTTTAGTGCTGTCTGCCAGTAATACCACTCTTCATCTACTTCTCTTTTTGCATTAGTCCATCTATCGCTTTTATTTGGATATGGTACTTTGGTTATTATCTGAAACCTAGATAGATCATCTTTTAGATCAAGACCTGTATGTAAGGATGGTGAGATAAGGACAGTAGGTCTAGTACTATTTTCATGTTGAAATACTACTTCATCTCTTTGTATCTCCGGATCGGTTACTATCAGTCTTCGTGCATTTGTCTGTGATATATTTTCTTTGATGAAATTTAATTGCTCATAAGAGGTCGTATGGATTATTCCTTTATCCTTTGCATGCAATGACATCAGATTATCAATAGTCCTTGTAATATTGGATTTTACTTCAGCAGATTGTAAGTTATTATAGTTCAGATATGCAATGTTAAGAGGATATATAGTCCTGTGTTCTACTGGAAAATCAGATTGAATTTGTATGAACTTAACCTGATGATGATCATTTTCTCCAGATAAGCCAACACTTCTACAAAATGCTTTATAGTTCAATATAGTTGCACTCATAATCAATGTTTTGGAGCATTTTTCAAATATAGATTTACAATATGAAGAGATGTCTAGTGGTTTTAATTCAACCTTAACAACTTCATAACTTTCTTTGTTTATCTCAGATACTATCCAGTTCTTTGGATTTGCAAGGATATTGTTTATTGTTCTTGAAAGTCTTTCTGTATCTCTAATAGCATCAACAGCAAGCTCATCTCCAAGGTCTGCTACGGATCGTTTAGAAGCATCACCATTGCCATATTTTTGTGCAATTTCCGCATCATTATCAAATAGCTCAGAAGCAGAGATTATTTTCTTCTTCTTGTCTTTTAATAATAAGAATGATGCATTGTTCTCACCGTGGTAGTTATATTTGGTTCTTCGTTCTATAGAAAATGACTCTATCATTTCACTATTGCCAGTCAGGGCAAGCATCTTTGTTTCAAGGTCAACTAAAAAATCAATCCATGGTTCTACCTCGTCATAACCATAATCCATAATCGATAAATCATGGATATACCTTTTCCACCTTCGTTTAGATATCGATAGTCCTCTGAACTTTACAATCTCTGTTTCTAATAAGTGTCCTTCATCTAGTACCAATAATTCTCTTTCAGCCAGGCTCTTTCTGAGGGGTAAAAGGGACAAAAAAATAGAATAATTAAATATTGAATGACTTGAAGCCAATGATATATTCAATTGGTCAAAATACTCACATGGTTTCCATTCTTTTCTTTGATCTTTTAGGCCTTGTACTGGCAGCCATTGAGAATAATCCTTTTGATAATGTTTTTCGATATCACTTTCGATAAATACCTGTTCTCCTATTGTTCCTTTTTTGCTTATCATATAATCTTTTGCAAAAGTTCTATATTTACAGCCGCTATCTTTGAAGTATTCATCTGTCATGCAAGGACCATATTGTACTGTTGTATGATAGCATTCCTTTACATTATTTGAAGCACAGCTTCCACATCGATAAGTACCATTTCTGATAAAATCTTCTTTTACCAAACAAGTAAAGTTATTCTTTCCTTTTGCTACCTTAAGATAAGGAAAATCCTTTGAGTATTGGGTCTGCAAATCCTTGGTCGAAGTACAAATATAGCTTGAACCCAATGTCCTAGCAACAGCTATAGCTACAGGGCTCTTTCCAAAACCAGTAGGTGCCTCTAATATGATATATTTGTGGCCTGAATTGAAGGCATTACAAATCTCATTTAGTACTTTTTCCTGATTATTGCGCTGAGACGAAAATGGGAAATTCTTGATAAGTTCGGATATAGATAATGATTCATGGTTATTATTGTTGCTATTATTCACTTAGCTTCTTTGTATTGTCATTCTTTTTATCTTCTATCACTTTTATATGTATCACTCGTTTAAGTGAAACTTATATAATATCATCTTATTTAATATAATAATTCAATATGTCAGATACTGGTGAAATTGAGTTTCATTGGATAGGTCATGATGGTTTCAGAATACTTGGCAAAGACACCAGCAATAACAGTAGGACAATATATATTGATCCCTTTCAACTTTCGAAAATGCAGTACAATAAAAATGATGCAGATCTTGTTCTAATATCTCATAATCATTATGATCATTTAAGTATAGATGATTTAAAACATGTGATAAGCAAACAAACAAGTATAATTGCTGCCAAGGAATGCATTGAACAGTTAAAAGAAATGGATGTAGGAGAAGTAAAAGGCGTAAAGCCAGGAGATAAAATTGTTGTTCAAAACATTCCAATTGAAATTGTGCCAGCGTATAATACAAATAAAAAATTTCACCCAAGGTCTGACGAAAAGGTTGGCTATATTTTTACTGTAAGCAATCAACGTCTTTATCATACTGGTGACACAGATATAATTCCTGAAATGAGATCGATTAATCCTGACATTGCATTTGTTCCTGTATCAGGAACATATGTTATGACACCAGAAGAGGCTGCTCAGGCAGTAAATGAATATATTAAACCGAAAAAAGTTGCAATACCTATGCATTATGGATCAATTGTTGGCACAGATAGAGACGCTGAAAGATTCGCACAATTCGTTAAGATATGTGAGACTAAAATCTTAAAACGGGAATGATACATACTTTGAAATAAAATAAAATTTGATAACACTGTATCATACACTCTATGAAAAAACTGTATTTAAAAACTTAAATACGATTTCTTTTTTATATAAATGAAAATGGCAGCAAAGAAAAAAGCATCAAAGTCTGCAAAGAAAGTCAAAGCAGGGGCTAAATCCAAGAAGTGATCATTTAAACGATCTTTCTTGAGGTGTTTCCCTTTCTTTTGTCAATTATGTTCCCTACTCCAAAAAAATACTTCTCTTTTTAAAATGGGCAAAAATATATTTACTGTTAATTTTTTTGGCATTCATAGTAGCGCTGATTTTATGTTGTTACGCGGATCTACAACCGTAAATTCAAAAAAGTTTGAATTATAATTAATTATAAAAAAAGGAAGGAATCGTTATAGAAACATTTACATACTTTTCTTAGAACACCTAGATAGAGCAATTTTTGATTATCCTGATCAAGTTTAATCTGTTGCTCTCCTATTTTCTTTTTCATAATTCCTATTTCTTATTCTTCATCGTTTGCTTCTTCAAGAGATAATACCGTTGGATCTTCGTTATTAGTCTTATTTCTTTGCAATCTTCAGTTTCCTTTGTCAGGCTTATCTAATGATTCTTGATTATCGCTTATGATACATTATCAGAATGCTAATTTAGCAGTAGTTCTATAAACTACTTTATACTTTATCTTTAGCGGCACAAAAAAGGCAGGTATAAGAAAAGAATAGTTTTTTAGCTTTGAAAATCACAGGCTATGATTATTGATAACAACTCATAAATTTGTTAATATCCACAAAGATCAATTAAACATGTTACTAAACTGCATGATTTCCTGATTGTAATAAGTTTGTCGATTTATAATAAATAGATACAATAGGCTCAAAAAATTAGAATAAAAAAAGAATATTCTTCATAGAATAACAAATATGAAAAGTGATCAGAAACTTTGGACTTATAGGTAGTGAAGGCTATTAAACAGCTGTGCAAACTCCTCTATAACATGCATTTTTAAACTATTAATAATTCAAGTTTGCTTCAAAGTCTATTATGCCAGTAACTTAAAAAAGAGGTAAAATCAACCTCAATTATAATGTTGGAGGGAGGCAAGACTGTTTTTCGGAGAGCCGGTTTTGAATTTCAATTAAGACATCTTTTAGTTATTGGTGTTTTGGGTATTGTATTTACTACTGCGTTTATAATGCGTTCTTATCCAGGAAAATATGGATTCTATCTAAATGAATTTGATCCTTACTTTGATTATCGCGCCACTAAATATATTGTAGATCATGGCCTTAGCGCATACTGGAAATGGCATGATACTATGTCATGGTATCCTGAAGGACGCAATATTCCAGGGACATCGCAGTCAGGACTACACATAGTTGCTGCTTTTCTATATAGCATTTTTGGCCGCAGTACTTCTTTGCTAGATTTTACAATCATCTTGCCTGTGATTATGGGTTCACTAACTGCGGTAGTTATTTTCGCGCTTGTAAGAGTGATAGGCGGCACTTCTGCAGGAATGTTTTCAGCACTCCTATTCTCCTTCTCTCCTGCTATAATCCAAAGAGGAAACCTAGGATGGTTCAAATCAGAACCTCTGGGCCTATTTTTTGGTTTACTCGCTGCATATCTGTTTATTTCTGCAGTTAAGCATAGAGAACTTAAATATGCTATCCCAAAAGCAGTTGTAGGAGGACTTGCTCTAGGACTTGCTAATGCATCCTGGGGAGGAATTCAATATTTTAGTATTCCAATTTCATTGTTCCTGATTGCTCTCCCATTCTTTAGAAGAGATATACGTATTCCTACATATGTAGCAATTACATTTACAATATTTACTCTAATAACGGCAGGAGCCTTTCCAAGGCCTGGTATTTCATTTGTATTTGGTTTACCGGGTATTGCTTTGATTGGTGGCACAATATTTTTGTGTATTGCAAACTTTTTGAAAAAGTTAAGTCAGCCAAGGACGGAGATTCGCAATACACTCTTCCTTTTGGTTGCATTCGTTATTGTAGCAGGAGGTGTCATCGGTGCTGGAGTATATCATCCATCCTCCTTCAGATACCTAAACTCAATAAATCCATTTCTCTCTTCGCAAAATGCTCTAACTCAATCAGTTGCTGAGCATTTTACACCTACCTTGGTAGACTATTTTTCAAACTATTCAGTTTTGTTGATGTTCGGTGGATTAGGTGCGTGGATGGCATTTAAACGAAGAGACGATATGTCAATATTTGCGTTAATAATTGGGTTGACAGGAATTTATGTCAGTGCTACATTTGCCAGGTTGTTAGTGTTTTCATCTATGGGAATTATCGTCTTGGCTGGATTGGGCATATACGAGGTAACACAAAGCATCCTTGAAATTAGGGAATCATCGTCGGCTACGTCTGCAACATCAGTAGCAAAGGTAAGAAAAACTAATAGAAAAAGATTTGACCAGAGTACTGGTGGGATACAACAACAACCTTTCAAAACAAAAATTATTAGAATTGTCTCTGTAATTATGATTATTTTCATGCTTTCAATTCCAATGATATATCCACCTAATTCTAATTGGCTGATTTCTGCAGATATTCCTCCATCAATTGCCAACGGTGGCACAGGATACAAAGTGCAAACTAATGATTGGATAGATGCTTTAGATTGGATTTCAAAAAATACTCCAAAAAATGCAGTAATTGCATCATGGTGGGACTATGGATATTGGATAACTACTCTGGGCAATCGAACTAGCTTAGCAGATAATGGAACTATAAATCAAACACGCATCCAAACTATTGCAAAAATGTTCATTGAGAAACCCGCGGACTCAATTAATATAGCTCGACAATTAAAGGCAGATTATATTTTAGTCTACATTGTAGGTCAGCGTCTGGCTAGTGCAAGCCCTAACGCTTTGTATACTTTAGGGAATGGAGGAGATGAAAGCAAGAAGCAGTGGTTCATTAGAATAGGAGGGTTCAACGAGAACAAGTATCTAGAACAAGACGGAGTAACGCCAACTCCATTATTTTGGAATACGACATTTCTCGGCCAGTTGATGCCCTTTACTGTCCAAGGGTATGCTTCAAGAACCAATGTTCAAGCACAATACTCTCCAGGCACAATTGCCATTTATTCAAAAAATATTAAATATCCTGAAAGTAGTGGAAATACTAACCAGCCATTGAATCTAGTATATGCATCACCCAGTTTTAATAGCAACGATCCGGGGTTAGTTTTTGGAGTCTTGATTTACAAGGTTAATCCAAACTATGTGCCTAATAAATGATGGATCTAGTCACAAGACAAAATTGATGTAACAACCAAAACTGCTATTAATGCAGAAGTTAGTTTGCATTATTGGTGCACATTTTCAGAAAAGCACATCCAATAATTTAACAAAATTAAAATTACATAGTAGATATCTCTTGTTATATCTAACAAGTATAAATACAGTGATTGTTGTTGGTTATATCTTCTCAGGGAATAATTTATTCGGATTATTATATAGCATGTGTTATTTTGCAGAATATAGACTGTACTATATTAAATGGATGACCTAAAGAAAAAGCAAGAGAAAAAGAAAAAAATCGTTTATACCAATTTATGACTATTTTGTTTTTATTGAGTACTTTTACAATTCATGATTAACACAAGAAAAAAATAATTATCTTTTTGAGCAAATTTTTATCTACCTCTATCCTCAAGAAGAGCGGCATAAATAAAAGGTAACAATGTAGTTGCTTCACCATGAATTGTTGTGTGTAGGGCTTTCGTTGTAACCTTTCTCCAGGAAATTGCTTCTTCAACAAGGGCACCACTTAAGCTTCCATCCCATTCTGGCGCAGTTGTAATATATACTGCATAATCTAAGCCGCCTTTAAACTGATTCCACCAAAGCGTATGATGTTTTGATATACCACCTCCAATTATTAATGCACCTGATTTCTTTGCATCATATACAAGATCGGATATTTTTGTTTCATCCATCATAATATCAATTTTGAAATCTCTGTGTTGTTGATAAAATGACCAAATCTGGTTTCCGACTGCACCATCAACTATACCAGGAACTATAATAGGAATTTCATTTTTATGAGCCCAATATAAAAAAGATGATTCATCAAGAGTGCTACCAATATAATCTATAATTTCATATGACGAGACTCCACGTTTTCCATGTTTGTTATACAGGTTATTTAGACATGCCTGTACTTTTTCTTCGATTAACGGTCCATAATTAGACATAGGAATTAATACATTGCCTAGACGATGGATTTTTTTCTTGAAAAGAGTATAATCATTCATTCTAAATTGTCCTGCATAATACCTATCATAAGTTCTAGCAATATCATGATCAAGAGCACCACAGGTAGTAATTACGCAATTAAACATCCTATTTTTTATCATATCACGAATAATTCCTCTAACACCAGTTGATATCAAGGCTCCAACAAATGATAGAAACCTTGTGCATTCCGTTTCATTCTGCATACTTCGCAAGATATTTAGGCCATCGGAGAGATTTCTTGATTCAAAGCCTCCAGACTCTGCCATGCTGTTAAAGATTGAGGTGATATCATTTGGCTTTATTGAATAATCCTTTACTACGCCATTTAGGAGATTATTTTTATTTTTAAGACTCTGTCTAGCCATGCATATATATGCAGATTATTTTCATTATATATAATATCTTTTTATCTCTATGTTTGTCAACACTTGACACTGGGAGACTCTTTGTTAGTTATTAATAATTATAATAATAATATGCATATCCAATTGTATACATACTTTTAGTGGTATTAATTATATTAAATATAGGCGTTGTAAGTACATTGTGTCAGTTATTCTCAACTGCCAAAAGCATTTGCTTATAATTGATCAACTGCTTCAAACTCATAGGATCTATTCCCATATTGGAACAGTTTTATTATGATCCTGATACTTTACCTGGTCCTGCCGTTTCTGGCTTGGCTACCTGAAGATCATTTAACACCTTAGATATTCCTGATACATTCCATGCTGCTTGACCAGCCAAGCGCCTTTCTTCATATGTTTCTACAAGGCCTTTTAAGATTACAGTAGAATTGTTTACAGATACTTCAATTTTTGATGAATCTATATTATTGTTTTTTTCGAGGTTTTCAATTATGCTACTTTTTAATTCTTCGTCGCTTTTGCGTCCAGCAACACCAGAGGAGTCATAAGGATTATTACCCCAATAATATCCCGAATAGTAGTCTTCTGAAGGCTCTTTTCTAGGTTCCCCTCCTTTCTTTTGTTCTTCCATTATTAGCTTATAATTGAAATTAACTAATTTAAAAATTTGGATACGAAATGCACTATGGTTAATTTAAAAATACTCATTTATGCATGCTAATATATACACACCTATGTTCTGACAATTAAGTTTGAATTGTGTTTTGAAAGACCCATTATTTAGAGACCAAAAAATAGAACAACACGGTAAGAACAGTAATTGGATTATTCCTAGTTACCATACTTCATAGGGTAATAAAGAGAATATTCAATCGCAGTGACGGTGGAAGCTACATCTCATATAATTTTTGTATACAATAAATAGAATTTTTAAAAGCAAGGTGAAACCCTACTACTAAGATGCAGAATAGCCATTCTTTCAGTGGAAGGAAAATTGATCCACCGGATGTTTTCCCAGATATGACAGTCTCACAGCTGATTAGTTTCTTTGGAGCAACTGCATACAATGCCCGCAGGCTTGCTGAAGCAGCAGAAATTATGAAACATATGATTGAAACAAATTCTACAGTCTGTTTGACTCTGGCAGGTGCAATGACTCCAATTGGCATGGGCAAGGCAATTGCAGCTATGATTGAAAAGGGGTTTATAGATTGGATCATTACTACTGGGGCTAATGTATATCATGATCTGCATTTTGCTTATGATTTGCCTGTGCGTCAAGGCCATTTTAATGTCGATGACGATATTCTATATTCAAAACAAATTGTCAGAATCTATGATGTATATATAAAAGAAGTAGGTACATTACAAGCCCAAGATCTCATTATTCAAAACCAACTTAAAAATCTAAGAGAGCCATCATCCTGCGCTGGTTCAACTGCCAACATATCCCACGTATTAGGTCGGGCCGCAAAAAAGGCATCTAGCCATCCCGAAAAATCCTTTATGGTTGCAGCATATGAACATAACGTCCCAGTTTACATACCTGCGATAGGTGATTCGTCAATTGGTCTTAATATGCTTCCACTATTGTTCAGAGAGAATGGAATTTCCCCAAATGTAATTTTGGATGTGGCTGAGTCTGCCGCAATTTTATGGAAAAGTAAGACATCTGGCGGGATTGAATTAGGTGGGGGTGTTCCAAAGAACTTCTTTCAGCAAACTGGCCCTGCGTTGTATCAAATTTTGAAGATAAAAGAGGGTGGTCATGACTACATCATCCAATTGACAGATGCTAGACCCGATACTGGCGGCCTCTCTGGTGCAACTCTACAGGAGGGCAAAAGTTGGGGTAAGATCAAGACATCACACAAAGGAAATGTAATCGTTTACGGAGATTCCTCTGTTTATTTTCCTATTCTGTGTTCATATGTACTCTCTGAATGCAAACAAAGGGAGCCAAAAGCACTATATGCAAAAAAAGATGCATGGTTGACAGATATGAAACGCATATATCTTAAAAAGAAAGCCAAGTGAACAGATAACGTTCTTCGTTAGATTGTGTATTTCGGCTTTTAACTATAAACAATCCAACCCAACCTTTTCATATTTCTATGAATGCATCTAAGTATATAGCACAACTATTGATCACAGTTCTCTCTCTTATCTTCAAGTATCCGGATACGACAAATGAAGAAAGCAGGCCCTAAGACGCGCCTTTCCTAGCTTGTCTATATTTATTGAACAACCAGAAGTGAAAATTTAGCTGTTGCTGTAGAACTTTCTTTGTTAAGGCCTGTTGTTGAGAGATCTTGTGCTTTAAAAATTTTCAAGATCGCCAGTTTAGTATTAACTCCACGTAATATAATAATGATCTATATTTACAATGTTAGCATTAGTCACCAACAGAAGACTACTCTCTTTATACGTGGACAATCATATTTGTATATTAGATTTCTACTTGATTGAAGTATCAGGTGTATAGTTTTTCTTTACACCTTTGATTGTCAAATATGGAGAAACTAGTAATACAGATATGCTTATCATAATAAACAATACTTGAAAAGGTGCAATAGCTGATGTGGCACCAGCAGTAGCTAATGCACTAGATGTACCAGCGGTTATTATCCCTGTGATCGTGGAAAAAAATGTACCTGCACATGTTGGACATGCAGTAAAAAGACCCATGGCTACTCCAATGCTGCTGAAACATGAATTGTTTGCTGTGCTTTTGGATCTGCTATTTTGAAACATGTATAATGCAAGCGTAATATTCACACTGACCAGAGTAGATAAAATTACAGTAAGGATCAGGTTTATTGGGGTTATGAATATAATCAGATTATCTGACAAATAAGCGGTAAATGTCGGAACAATCCCCGGTAAATTGCAGCACGGGGTAATTATCCAAGATGGAATTGTTACCTGATATATATTGGAAAACGATACACCAGGTCTAAAAATTACAATTTGGGAAACGAAGGCGAAAAGCAGTGCATATACAAGCAATACAATAACAAATACAAGTTGATATCTTTTTCTTTGTGAAATAATATCTACAACTACAGGTAGGATCATCATAATATCTTTTTTAGTACGAACTGAGTGGACCTTCATTTTCTGGGACAAACATATGCGATATATACCATATCCTATTGTGATCAAAGATCCAATCAAAAATAAAATGACTGTTAGCCCTAAGCTAGACAAAGATTTATTGACATTCAAAAATACACTATCATCATTTAGCTGGGATATCCTATACCCATAAAGCGCAAAAACTACTATGATACCAACTGTAGCTAAAAGTGCGATCCTGATGCCGCCGTTTCTGATATGAATATAATAATCTTTTTGCTTTTGTTTGCTATAACTCATCTCTAGTACTATAATCCAGATATATTTATTGTTCTGTGTATTTCTAGCTTTTGAAGTGATTGCTAAATACAGTATATTAATACACTCTTCGCCACACGGTAATTATAATTTCACACTCTAACCAGATGCAGATCTAGACTTTTCAACTAGTGTAAGTACCCCAAAATGATTGTTCCTTATCGCTCATATTATCGAAATATTATCAATTTAATGATATTAGACATAGATTTTACAATAATTTGTGTTATGCCGAACCATCTCCAAATAAACAATGCATCATTCAAATTATATATCTAAGACGGTACACATAGTATGTAAAGCGGAGTATGTATTGATGACATTTAATTAGCATTCTATCCATTATGACATCTACGCGAGGAGAATTACCATTACAACGAGCTCATAGGCTCAGAATTGTGCTTTCACTTAGTTCTTCTTATTTTGCTATATCAATAATCACTGTAATAACTACTGGTAGTTTAGCTTTGCTTTCAGAAGCTGGACATATACTGGCAGACATAGGAGGAATTGCATTGGCTCTTTTTGCCATCAATTATACACGTAAGCCAGCAACTCCTCAAAGAAGTTATGGTTTTTACAGAATGGAAATACTGGCATCATTTGTAAACAGTGTGATATTGGCATTACTTTCTGTATATGTTCTATACGAGGCTTTTAGACGCATTTTTGAACCACCAGAGATCCAAAGCTTTCCTATAATAATAGTTGCAGCCATTGGACTTGCTTTGAATTTTATTGGAATGATATTGCTTAATAACCTCGGACATCACCATACACATAATGACGATACAGACAAACAAAAAGAGCAAGAAGAGATCCTAAATGTCAAAGCTGTATATCTAGAAATTCTAAGCGATACTATAGGTGCTGCAGGCGTCATTGTTGCCGGTATAATAATGTTAACAACAAAATTTTATCTGGTCGATCCAATAATCAGTATTATTTTAGCATTATTCATGATTCCCAGAACATGGTCTATTATGAAAAAAGCAATTCACATATTGATGGAGGGTTCTCCATCTAATATACCACATGAGAAAGTAAAAGAAGCTATACTTGGTATCAAAGGTGTAACAGGTATATTTGAGCTTCATATATGGACTATAACATCAGGTATGAATTCATTGTCAGCTCATGTAGTCATAATCGACACAAGCAAATCACAGGTGATTCTCCAAGAAATAAATGCAGTACTTGAAAAGCAATTTAAAATAACACATTCAACAATTCAAATAGAAACATACCATCAGGAAGAATCAGGCAAGTTCTAATGAAAGTATCAGAAGATCTGTATTAAATCAATAAAAAACTTAGAAATATCAAGTTCCGTAGTTAGGGTTATAAGTAAATCAATATAAGCCGTAATGAATGTCTGATTCAAGTCAGCTTCTTGTTCGTAGGATCAGAGACGGCACAGTAATAGACCATATTGAATCAGCCAAGGCATTATTTGTTTTACGTGCATTAAACATTACAGGTAAAGAAGGAAATGTAATCACAGTTGCATTAAACGTTCCTAGCAGCAAACATCACAAGAAAGACATAATTAAGGTTGAAAACAGGTTTTTGGAAACACATGAAACTAACAAACTTGCGCTGATTGCCCCTCATGCAACCATCAACATCATAAAAGATTATAAGCTAGTTGAAAAACGTAAGATCCAGCTTCCTGATTCTATTATAGGAATATTTCGCTGTCCAAATTTGAAATGCATTACAAATAGTGATGAGGATATCATCCCTATCATCAATATTATTGATAAAGAAAAAATCATATTAAAATGCAGATATTGTGCACGGACATTGACTATTGATGAGCTTGTATTTTAGAGATATTTATTAATCGGCATCTGGGATACGAAAATATTTTTTAGGAAATACTATTTGTACATTACTTTTGAAATCGATTAGGAATTAAGCGAGAACTCCCTCTTTATTGTCAGAATTGTAAATCAATTCAACACAGATTTGGCATATCAGTTAAATGACTATACTTGATACCAACATACTAAAAAGAGATTTTATCTTCTAGATGTGAATTTAGTTTTTATGCTACTAGGTCATTGAAAAGTGGATATATATCAATATGAAAAAATTTAGCAATTACGACATCAGTATTATATACATTGGCAATCATGGCGTTTTATAATAGCAGGCGATTTTACAATAAACTTATCTTTATTTATTATTGTTACCATCTTCATTATTATAAGTTCGTTGTATTTTAGCAAGTTTTCCAGATAATTTGTAACCAAATCCCATGGCTACAAAGAGAGTCAACAAGCTGGCTATCAATGTTAACATTAAATTCATTTTGAGAATATAATATGTTACAATACTTACAACTATAGCTGGCACAGAAATTACAAGTGCCAAAACTGTCGCTGTAACAAATATTGCAATTGTACTAGATCTAGCTGGTTTTGGATGAGGCGCATTACCAGCACCACTCTGATCAGTCACCTGACTCTCAGAGTTTGAATTGATATGAAAGCATATATATGCTATTATTTATTTATTGCCATCCTATCTGGTGCTTGTAGTAGTTTATCAATCGTGCATGTCTTATACGTTCGCCTGTTGTTTTGGATTTTTCCATTCTAATCATATGGGATCTCAGCTGGCTCAAGTCACACATACACACACCAGCAATTGGCTTATATTTAGTCCTAGAGATTTCATGTTTTTTGTAGTCGATGTAGAATAGTGGCAGTTTTGTTATGGCAACGGTTGCTAGAATACCACTAATAATCCAATATATGATCGGACCAGAACTAATATATACATATAGACTACCTTGCGACATATATTGAATGAATATCGTAGGAAGGAATATAGAAATAATAATGCCAACTGGAGTGGCTATCATTGATATACTGGACCATTTATCGTAAGACTTAATCTCGCTCTCAAATTGATCCAGTAGGGCTTCGAGTCTTTTATTTAAGTGATTATCATTCTCGATCAGACATTCCATCGCTGCTATAATTGTTCCACCTATTATTAAGATTATCTGTCACAGTTGATATCATTTATTTATGTATTCATTACAATTACTGTTATTTTTACAAAAAATTATAAAAGTATTGGTAGAATTATCTGGGACTATTCATCAGCGATTGTATAAGACTTATTAATTTTGATATAGAAAATCTCAAAATTGAAAATTTTTATTCTAATTCTTCTATGACATGATTTTCTTCAATTATGATAATATATATAATTACATTTTATTGTGTCAATGCTTATATTTCTTTGATCTCAAAGAAAGCCGCGGCTCCAATGAACGATCGTCAACATAAAACAAAGATTACGTTTCCTAGGCAGAGGACCGACTGTATCACACCAGACATACTAATAAAGTCATTTTGGGTTAGCACATCTCTTGCCTTGATCCTCACAATACCGTCACTAGCTATATTTATAGCAATTTTTCAGAATAATGGTAATTTATTAATAGGTGCTGTAATTGGCTTTGGCCTTCACTTTCTGCTCTTTTCATTATCTGGAAAGATTTCTTCATTTATAACATCATTCTTCGATGATTGAAAATCATATCTTTAATTACTACGATCGGTCACTCAGTCGTATACTAATTTTTCTTTTTACCTTTTGTTTTGTTTCTATATTATTTCTAAATATTAAAATTATTGATGCTCTTTAAAAGATAAGTTGAAGTATATACGTGGAGTGTCATATAGTTAGATATGAGCAAGATTAGCATGCCTAGCAAAATTTTTGGTACTGTGCTTGCTCATGGCCTCAGAGGTAGGATGCTTACTAAGAGCGAACTCCAAACGCTTGCAGAAGCACGTGATATGGAAGAGTTAGTTACGAGAATGAAGAACACTGTCTATCTTGATGCGTTTGCAAAACTCTCAAAGCCATATACCGCTGAAAAAATAGAGGGAGCTCTAAGGGAGTACATAGTAAATGCACATGCAAAGATGGTTAATGTTACAGGTGGATCTGGAATACTAAATGCATATTTTACAAAATATATTACTTGGAATCTAAAGATAGTATTAAAAGGTAAAGCATTGGGAAAATCATATGAAGAATTGCTCCCAAAGGTAAACCTGAGGGCTGAAGAGCTAGTAGGTAGACGAGATATAATTGTAAAATCGCTAGTAGCGAAAAATTTAGAGGAGGCAGTTGCTGCTATTTCTGGTAGCGAATTTGGAGAAGATGCAACAAGGGCAGCGGCAATTTACAAGGAAAAAGGCGACCTAAGAATATTTGATGTCTACTTGGATCATGTATTTTATCATGAGCTGGGTAGGGCCATGAATGCCGAATCTCAATCTCCAGATGTCAAGAAGGTTGCATCAACTGACATTGATTCGTATAATGTCCTTGCAATCCTCAGAGGCAAATTCTGGAACCTTAGTACAAGCGATATTAATGACTTGATAGTAGCTACGACATCAAAAGTTACAAGAGACACCTTACAAAAAATGATTAACGCAGAGAAGATCTCTGATGCTATTGGAGAATTATCTAATACTGTATATGATGGAATAATACCTCAGGGAACTGCTAATGATATAGATGCCATAATGCAGTTAGAGTCTGGTTTTGAAGCTATAGGATTGAAGAGGGTTATAGGTTCGTTTAGGACTATGTTCAGCGTAGGAATTATGCTTGCTGCCTTAAAGTTGATGATAATTGAGGTCAGAAACTTGTCTGCCATAGCCTCTGGCATAGAGCAAAAAGTCCCTACTGAAACTATAGTTTCTAGGCTCGTTAGGCCAGAGTGATACTTTTACCCTTACAATAAAGACAATTCATTTGAACATCATTGCATCTTGAGAGTTTTTGCTTGCTATTCTTCGTATGCTCCTTTGTAGACATTTAATTCTTTTAAAATATTTATTACTATTGGAATTTCTAAATCAAGTTGCATTGCAATGAATTCTTCTCCTATACCAGATAAATAAAGATTCATCACAACTTCTTTTTTTTCTCGAGAAACATCCTGCGCTCCAAGCATGCCATTAGTTAGTTTTATGATAATTTAAGAATTTGTGTTGTTGCTTTATTATGAAATTTTACTTTTTACTTTTTTCAATTTGGGCTCAGGAATACTTTTACCTTGAATTTGATTATCTTTCCAAATAAGGTTGGAATAGAGCATTTTTGGCACAAGCTTTTTGAATTCTGTGCCTTCTCCAACATACCATTTTGGAAACCATTCATATAGATGCAATCTAATGGTCTGAATGTATACTATCAAACCTTCGATAAGCATTATTCCGATATTACCTCCGATTAACACTGCATAACCTCCTCCGTGAAGAAATGATTGATTTACAGTCACAAGCAGCGCGGCATGTACTAAAAGCATAATTCCAATTCTAGTATAACTAATTACATTGGAAAGAACTTCAATAATTCTCACAAGGATAACTTCTATAACAATTCCCATAAACCCTCCACCTTCTTCTCCGCCATGACCGTGTTTAGCAGCCAATTTTTGCTCCTTCATTCCACCATAGATCATTACTCCTACAGTGGCAAAGATTATAGGTGGCATTGCTTTTGCCACTAAATCAACTGTAACCCAGTCACCAAATATGAATGTGAGCCAAGGAACAGGTTCATTATGAATCTGTCCAGAAACACCAAACATCCCTATTATATCATAACCTGATCCTATAGCAGCAAGTATCAGTGCAACTACGGCTAGAAATTGTATTATGGTAGGAATATCATGAGTCAATACAAAGAATTTATTGCCATCTCGGATATTCTTTTGTAATCTGAGAAAGAAGGCTAACAACAGATGCACAATACCTATTGCTACTGAGACTTTGAGTATTTTTATCACCTGATCGAAAGTGAGCTCAGAGACATTCAAAACTCCTATAATATTAGATTTTGCAAAGATAGCAGACAACACAGGTAATTCTATTATATGAAATCCAAAGAACTCCCCTGTTCCCAATCCTGCTAAGGCAGCCGCTGCACCGCTTGCTGCTAGTAGAGTACCCCATGTTCTCAAAGTGCCATTTCCTCTTTGTCTTATAAGCATACCGAGTCCAAATAGCAATAGTCCATGACCTAAGTCAGCAAACATCAGACCATAAAAGAGAGGCCATACAAATGCTATGATAGGAGTAGGATCGATTTCGTCATATCTTGGTGTCCCTTGAGTCTCGGTTATGACTTCAAATGTACGTGTATACGACTTGTTTGTAAGAAGAGTAGGCAATACTTGGCTAGTTTCATCATGTTCATCGACATTCGCATCCTCAATCAACGAAATATAATCACGAGTCAGATCCTTGAATTTTTTTTCCATTTGTGTGGGTATATACCCCTGGATCATTGCAAAATTTTTTGTTCCCGCTGGTTTTCGAGTAACTTCTAGGACATCCTTAGCTACTTTTGCGGCTTCATGCAGGGAGAGAATTTTAGTTAATGTTGTGGAAGATTTTATTATATTATGTATATTTTTAGTATTCTCTGTAAGTTTTACTTGAAGTTCTTTAAGCTTTGACTTAGCCTGAGTATAAGCAGCACTTGGGTTCTGCGGCATATCTGTTGGAATTTGAAGTGGATGAACACCAAAACTTCTCAGAACCTTAATTACTCTTTCCGAATCCTCAGATGAGCTGAATACAACTAGTGAAGATTTTTGCTCATCAAGTTTATTGATATACAACGGAAGATCACCAAGACTCTTTTGAATCTCCTCTGCATCTTTTGAATCGATAATAAAAATATCTGAATAGAATCTCTTGAGCTGCCTGAAAGATGATAGATCTAGATTGATAGTTGCCGCCATCTTAAGAGCGGCCTCGATAGCACTATACTCTTCAATTAACTTGGAAAGCTTGTTTTGTTCTAACAAAATCTTTTTTGGTTCATATAATAAGGCTTTACTCTTATCTTCCAAATCGGCTATAAAATCTTGAATATTGTCAATAGCATAATCTGTCTTCCCCTTTGGGGCACCTTTGAACATTGTAGCCATAACACCTGTCTCCAGCGGAATTCCTAATGCCCTGACTACCTCGTCAGTATCTTGGAATAGCTTCTGAGCTCGAAGAAGAAGATCATCAAGATAAGGGTTAGGGTGCTCTGAAGAAGAAGCGCTTGGAAGAAGATGAAGCCATTCTAGTTCTGCTAATCTACTTATTGCCTCCTGAGTCTCCATTCTAGGAAGGATTACGGTAGCTTTCATAAGTTTGGCCTGTCCCATCCTCAGTCCGTCTTAAGTGTGAATTTCAATCTCTTTAAAATCTTTCCATTTCTATTCTGAATCAAGCAAAATAAAATAAAGTAATTGGTTCTTATGCCATAGCATGAAGCATGAAATCCATCTGAACTCCTAGACTAGAAATAGAGGCTTAATGTCAAGAATTTTTATTGTACCTTGATTCTTGTATATTTACACGCATATCAAGTTAAAGATTAGATCAAACCTTTTCTATTCCTAACCTAGGATTATGACTGACCTAGGATTATGAACATCATGACTATACCATAGATTGCAATAGATTCTACCATGCCTACGAAAATAAATACCCTAGACTGCATTTTTGGATTATCACTAATTGCAGCTAGACCCGCGGCGCCCACAAAGCCAAGTCCTATGCCAGCCCCAGCTCCTGCCAGACCAAAGGCCAAACCTGCACCAATAAGTTTTGATCCCCCGGTATCTGAGCCCGTGGAGGGAGTTTGTGCATAAACTGCTGATCCCATTGTTATCAGATGTATAGACGTAAATGTTATAAGAACAGCCAAACTTAAAATGATACCCCGTGCTCCCCTTTTCATATTAATGGTTCGAGCATAAATGCCATATTTAATTATAACTAAATTTAAGTCGTTAAAGTAATAAAATAATAGTAGTACCTTTCTTTGTCAAATAAAAAATCCACGATTGGATAAATAAATGTGGAATTATAATAAATAAAGGTCTTTAAATTTTAGAAAGAGCCCTATGTTTGCTCTGAGAAATCTCTTCCTTTATCTTCTGGACCATCGAATCATGCTCAGACTTTAATACTGCTCGTGCCTTCTCAAAACGGCTTGAAAGTATATCTTGTGTCATGTTTTACAACTACTACCTCCTCTCTTGTTCTGCTGCCCTTCGCCTATCAATAACTACCTTGACCTTCTTTAGGCGGACGAATTCTTCACGCTCTCTTTCTTCAAGAGTAGCACGGATAAAAGCAATAGCACTTTCATACTGAGGAATAATTACAAATTCCAATGCATTAATAAGCTTCTGTGTTCGTTCAAGTTCCTTTGCCAAACTAAATATGGCATTCTCATACTCTGCAGCTTTGCAGACTTTATGAAGCATATTCTTAATTAGCCTTGCAGCTTTGTCCACCGAAGCATTAGTCTCAACAAATCCGTATGACAGGTCCTGGCCTCCCTCCCTTGTCTTTATTTGAAGAGTTGGGATCTTTACATCCACAATCCTTCTAACATTGACATCAACTTCCATAACACTTGGAGTAGAATCTGAGATGGATTCCAACGTTGAAGTACCAAGTGACATGTAGGCGTCATAAACTGCTGTATAAATTTCACCTAATGGAGACCATATATCTCCTCTAGCCTTATTGGCCTCTTCGATCATTTCGTCAATTTTCTTTAATAATACTTCACGTTTGTCATCGAGTATCTTGTGAACCATCTTTGATACTTGCATTGAACGGCGGATCTTGATGAGCTCAATTTTCGTTGCGCTTACTCTTTTTCCAAATGACATGGCTGTTTACCTGTTCCCTTTGTAATATTGTCTCACATTCTTGTCCTTGATCTTTGTCAATTCGCCTTCTGGAAGTGTAGATAATACATCCCATGCTCTACTTAATGTCTCATCTAAATTCCTATTTTCATCATGGCTCTGTTTTAGAAAGTAGTTTTCAAACATATCACCTGAATCTAGATACTTTAAATCAATACCAGTCAGACCTGCCCTACCAACGATCTCAGCAAGTGCACGTACTTCTTGTGTTCTTGAATAGGCATCGTACAGCTGGTTTCCAACTTCCATATGATCTGCTCTTGTCTTGCCCTCCCCTACTCCGTCTTTCATCAATCTTGAAAGAGACATAAGAACATTAACTGGTGGGTATACGCCTTTTCTAAACAGGTCACGGCCGAGAACAACTTGCCCTTCGGTAATGTATCCTGTGAGATCAGGAATTGGATGAGTTATATCATCTGCTGGCATTGACAGAATAGGAACTTGTGTCACACTTCCATTATTGCCTTTGATTCTACCTGCACGCTCATAGTTGTTTGCAAGATCTGTGTATAGGTAACCGGGGTATCCTTTTCTACCTGGTACTTCTTCCCTTGCTGCACTAATTTCTCTTAGTGCTTCAGCATAATTTGTCATGTCGGTCAAAATTGCTAATACATGCATACCTAAATCAAATGCTAAATACTCAGCTACTGTTAATGCAACTCTTGGAGTTATAATTCTCTCTATGGCGGGATCATCTGCAAGGTTCAAAAATAATACACTGCGCCTAAGAGCACCGGATTCTTCTAAACTGCGTTTAAAATACTGTGCTTCAGAATACTGTACACCAATAGCTGCAAACACTACTGCAAAGTCTTCCTTTGTTCCCACTACTGTTGCTTGTCGTGCAATTTGTGCAGCCAAGATATTATGTGGCATTCCAGAGCCTGAAAATATTGGAAGTTTTTGGCCCCTTACAAGTGTAAGCATTCCATCAATCACCGAAATACCTGTCTGGATGAAAGAAGTTGGATACTCTCTACGCTCTGGATTCATTGGCTCCCCATTAACATCAATAAATCTGTCCGCAACGGGTTCGGGTAGTCCGTCATTAGGTCTTCCTAATCCATCAAATACTCTGCCAAGCAATTCCTGTGAAACTGGCATGGCCATTGTCTTACCAAGGAACTTTGCTTTTGTACCACTAATTGCAAGACCGCTTGTACCTTCGAATATTTGAACTACAGCTTTTCCATATCCTACTTCTAACACTCTTCCAAGTCTCTTTTCTCCTTCTGCCGTTTCGATTTCTACTAGCTCATCAAAGGATACCTTTGTGATCCCATCAACGATCATAAGAGGACCCTTAATTTCTACTACCTTGGTATATTCAATGCCACCTACAGTTTCAGACAACTACCTTTACCTCCTCATGTCCAATTACTTTGTGAAATTGATCGCTCATATCTTTACTAATATAGTCTAATTTATTTACTTGGTCATCAGGGACTTCGAATTTAGCTTTTAGAAGGGTTGTTATAATTGGCATGGCCCTAATATCTGGAAGTGATGCACCCTCTTTAAGTGCTCTTTGTGCTTCTTTGTGGAAATTTACCATCAATTTTACTAGTTTCAACTGTTTTTCAGGACCACAGTATGTATCTACCTTATCAAAAGAGCTTTGTTGTAAAAGGCCAATTTTAATCATTCTTGCGACTTCTAGTACCAACTTTTCTTCATCTGGTAATGCTTCAGGACCCAGTAGCCGGACTATTTCTTTTAAAGTGTCTTCCCTTTGAAGAATGTTATAGGACTCTGCTCTCAAATCATACCAATCTGCACTTACATTTTGCTTCCACCATTTTGATACATCTTCAAGGTATCCTGAATATGATTGCATCCAGTTAATTGATGGATAATGTCTCGAATAAGCCAATCTTGTATCAAGAGCCCAAAAAGTCTTGATAAATCTGATTGTATGTGTTGTAACTGGTTCAGTAAAGTCGGCTCCAGAAGGAGATACCGCACCGACCAGAGTTACAGAGCCTGCTCTTTCAGGTGAACCTAATGCTCGTATACGGCCTGCTCTTTCATAGAATTCAGCTAATCTTGAGGCAAGATACGATGGATAACCCTCCTCTGCTGGCATCTCTTCTAATCTACCTGACATTTCCCTCAGAGCCTCTGCCCATCTACTTGTTGAATCTGCTACTAGTACAACGTCAAAACCCATGTCTCGGTAGTATTCTGCTATTGTAACTCCAGTATAGATAGACGCCTCCCTAGCTGCTACTGGCATGTTGCTGGTATTTGCTACAAGTACAGTTCGTTCCATAAGCGGACGACCTGACCTTGGGTCGATTAAATGTGGAAATTCCACAAGGACCTCGGTCATCTCATTACCACGTTCACCACATCCAATGTATACTACAACTTTGGAATCTGCCCATTTTGCAATTTGGTGCAATGTGACGGTCTTTCCTGTTCCAAAACCTCCCGGTATAGCGCCTGTTCCACCTTTTGCAATTGGGAAATATGTATCAATTACACGCTGTCCTGTAATTAATGGGACAGATGGATCGTACCTTTCAGCATACGGCCGTGGCCTTCTAACCGGCCACTTGTGATACATCTTCAATTCATCTTTATTACCATCCTTTTCTGTATTGGCAATTGTACTTTCAATGTCATAATCACCTTCACTTGCAATATCTGTAATTTTACCACCATGGTGATAAGGCGGAACCAAAATACTATGGGTCAATAATGGAGTTTCTTCTACGGTACCAAGAATTGATCCTGCGCTAATGTCATCTCCTTTCTTTAGAGCTGGTATGAACCGGTATTTTTTTTTCATATCTACCGGACTTGTAGCTATACCTCTACCAATGAAGGCTCCTGATTTTTGAGCAATTTCTTCAAGTGGTCGCTGTATTCCATCGTAAATTTTCCCTATTATCCCAGGACCCAGCAAAACTGAAAGCGGCTGGCCCGTACCAACTACAGGTTCACCGGGTTTTAAACCAGATGTAGATTCGTAAACCTGGATAAAAGCAATATCACCTGTTAATCTGATAACTTCACCGATTAATTTTGACTCGCCTACCTCAACAGTCTCATACATCTTTGTAGAAGACATACCATCTGCTCTTACTGCCGGGCCGCTGACCCAGACAATTTTTCCTTTAGATACCATCCCTTATTTGTTACCCCTCAACATTTGGACAATATTCTTCCTTATTAAAGGTTTGAGTCTCTCGATACGTGAATCCAAAGTATTATCGTATGTTATCGATCCATCAGCAGACCTCAGACGAATTCCACCAATAACATTTATGGGCTTGTCAGATAACCTTAGCCTAACTTTGTTATTATTATGGAAATTAGCAACTACGTTTTTAACAAGTTCAAAGTCATTATTATTACATTCTATGATAATTTCATCAGATGCTATTTCAGAAATCTTATTTTCAAGCATTTTTGTAATAAGTGCTTTGTAACCTTGCATTTTATTTGAGGAGGCCATCTTTACCTTTGCTCTTTCGAAAGCGTCATTGACAGCTGTTTCAATTATAACTAGTTCTTTATTTCTAGCACTCAGCCTGCTCGAACCAACGATTTGTCTCCTTAAATTTTCTGCTAGCTTCTTAGCTCCTTCTACAATTCTTAGATATTCAGATTGTAAGTTTGTTCTGGACGATTCTAGATTTGCTATTGACTCCTCGTATGCAGAATCAAGCTGTTTGATTAGATCTGCTTCCCTCTGAGCAAGAACTTTATCTATCGTTCGCTCTAGTGCAGAAGTGGAGCTCATTGTATGATGTTGTCGTTGCATAACGTGATTTTAATCTTTTGTTAACAACGAATTGCAGAAATTGCAGATTTCTCTTGATAATTCTCTTTTTTATTCTTTAAGCCACTTTTCAAAATGATTAGGTAAAAATTCCATAAATGGCGACCATGTTTTAAATTAAAAAATAACCCTTAATTGAAGGGAAAATGACTCCTCAGAAACCTTCTGTCTAGTTTCTTTAATACTTGAATCAAGTAGAATATCTTTGCCAAGCTATCTGTGATTTTTACACAGCATTTTCACAGACAATGACGTCTACTCATCTTTGGATTTTGATACTACTATGTAGATTCAATCTTTAACCTTATGATATTACCATGAAAATTTGATTATTTATGATCTGGCTCTTTTTTCTTTAGTTTTATATTTAATTGCTTTGCTAAAGCTCTAATACGGGTAACATGACTGCCTTCCCAGTAAACCTTATTGCAGTTTGTACATTGAAAAAACTCATCGTGCCACTTTATGATATTAGATGGCAAATATCTTTTAATGTCTATAATCTTTTCTTTTATTATTAATCCATTGCATGCAGAGCACCTCGAATTTAAGGTACTAAAACTTATTGAAGAAATTTCGTATTTAGATAATACATGCGCAATATCTTCAAGATCATCTGAACCCTGAAGTAAAGCCCCATGCGTTCCTGCTTTTACAATTCTTCTGAATAGTTCTCTGTCACAGGTTAAAATAATTCTGCGCTGTGCAGTCCCAATTTTTAATATATCATCATCATTAAGATGTCTTAGATATAAAGTGTCGAAACCAAAAATACGTAATTTGCGGGCGACACTTCCCAGCATTGCATCTGCTAAAAAAGTTGGATTTGAGCGAGCTAACTAACCGCTTCGCCTCTACACTCTTCACAGGAAAATGTTCCTTCATCAAATTGCAAAAGATCAGACCATTCGCCACATTCATCGCAATAACCTGAAACGTTGCCAGCAGATCGTCCTACATCTCCCCTCATAAGTGCCGCCTTCTCAGAAATTACATCAACTAAATCAGGAGTGACAGCAATAACGTCTGAAGCGGAAATGATGCCTACCAATCTGTTCTTATAAACTACGCCAAGACGTTTTATATTATGTTGCCTCAAAATACGAGCAGCCTCAGTAATTCCTTCTTCTCCTTCTATAGTGTGCAGTTTTTGCATTATATCTGAAGCCTTGACCATAGTTGGTTTGATATCCTTGATGACAGCGTTTGAAACTATATCCCAATCTGTAACAATTCCTAGCGCTTCCTCATTTTCCATAATTACAATGCTTCCAATCCTTTCCTCTTTCATCTTGACAGCAATGTCTTTTATTGTATCACGAGGTGAAGCTGATATAACAGGACTATTCATAATATCTCTTACCAAGACCCTGGTGGTCATATTAGCATCACCATGTTGTCTGATTGGCCTTTTTACCACAGTATCAGATCAAAAATATACCTTTAATTACTTTGCTCATTTGAAGAAGATAAATCATGAGTAGTTGCCAGGCCTACTACCTCTCTTCTCCCTCCTTTTTCAGTAAAGGAAATTTTTGACTGTCCATATGGAATTGTTCTTACAAAGTCATCTACACTTATTGATTTAATAAAATCCAGTAATTCTGTATGATCCGCAGCTACTCTAATAAATTCGCTTTTAATTTTTTTAGCAATATTAGTCGGATCAATACTGCCGGGTAATAAAATTGAATATATCACAGCTCTTTTCTTTATTGCATCTATTGGTCCACAGACAAGAGCAAATTTATTATTGTTGCTCATTTGCATGACTCCAACGGCGAGTTTTATTTCAACTCCCTTTATGTAATTGCGTTTTCCTTCAATAACAAATGAGCCTTTTGGAAGAAATTGTCCTGTAGGTGCCCCTTTCCTTATCTGGTCGGCTTTCACCCAATATGCATCCCCACTAAACAATCCGTCCTTCCAGGCTCTACTAAAAGAGACTGTTGCCTGTGCTACCTGTTGTAAGCTCATAGATATCTCACCAGCGGCTGCTGAATTTTTAATAATAAAGAATGGAGAGCCATAAATTTCTGCATGGAATACAATATCATATTCGGTTAAATGTTTACGAATAACAACAGAGTTAGAAGAGGAATCTCTGCCACCTATCGCCAACAAACCGTCACTTGTTATGAACCACCTATATCGCTCATACCATTCTTTGTTAACCTGATGCTTTACAATGACCTTATTATGTATCTTGGATGTTTGATTTCTTAATTTATGTATCTGCGCAAGTAATCTTGCTTTGGCTTCTTCTATTGATGCACTTCCTCTTTCCATTTCCTTGGCCCTCCCAAAGAGAATAGATGCTACCTTGGGTAGGTTGTTATATTCGAGTTGAATGCGTTCATTGACTACTTCTAAAAATTTAATGCCTTTTTCAGTGATAACGTAAGCACAGTTAGCCGCTAGAAATTCTTTGACTGAATCGTCACCAAAACTATGTGCTCCTGTATATGAAAGAGCCATTAACTCATTAGCAATCTTCCTTATAGTATTAGACTTTGAAATAACTTCTTCTTTTGCCTTATTCTGCTCAGTTAAATCATGTTCCAGAATTGCGATCTCTTTTCCAATTTCAATAGTTTTAATATTGAGTCCAAGGTCTAATATATCACCGCTAAGAACTTCATCTATTGCATCCATGTATGAGTTAACTCTTTTGAATGGTAATTTAGTTACATTATATGTTATGATAGGAAGTGCATCTTGTGCCTTACCGTCTGCTCCTGTGACTATTATAGGTTCGAGATTTTTTCCGGTGCTAACATTTGCAACTAATTCCTGTATTTCAGTATAAACCTTGTTTAGATCATCATCTGAAAGTTGTCCTATTTTCTTTAATTGTACACCGGCTCTAGTCGCTATCTCTTCTACAAATCTTCTAGGCATAGAAATACCTCTACCAAGCCATCTTAAGACATCAAGATCCTTTTCGCTAGTACTTCTCAGATTTTGTAGTTGTTCAAATGATAGGTCAAATACATCATTCCCACGAGCTGGCGGATAGACATAATTCAAACCAGCCTTCAATATCCTATGCCTTACTTCAATAGGGCTAAGAGTAGCAAGAATCAGCATGTTCTCATCGCATAATATAATATTTCCCTGCCCAAAGAATTCTCCTACCACTATTCTACATTTACCATCCATGTGTTTGAATTTTATAGCAACTATGCGTTCGCTACCACGTTGTTCTATTGATTCAATCTTTGCTCTTTCAACCTCGGTTTTGACCATATTAATAAGATCATTTTCTTCAATTTGTTTGAACTTCAGTCTTGTTATCCAAATACCCCTGGTCGAAAGTACCAGCATTACATCAGGCTTATTAGGATGATGTAGCCTGAAGAGAAAAGAATTTTTTGTAATTGCGTTGACGTTACTTACATAATATTCTTTAACCATATTTTTAATTTCGTTTACTACATAATGCAGTTCAATTCCAGACAACTCCATAGATAGTAATACTGATAAGCCAACCACAAATATTAACTAAAACCACTAATTAGATAATTGCAAATGCTGCTATAGCTTGGTAAACCGCAAGAAATTAAACCAAGTGATATTTAATGACAGAAGTAACCTATTTGGAATCACTGGATCGTGTTTTTTATATGAGAGCAGCACTAGGACTGATCGCTGGCATAATTGCGGGCTTTGTAATACCGCCTGGTACGAACCAAAACACTGCTGCTGGAGCAGTAATTCTCATTGGTATAATATTCTATATAGTGTCATACGGAGTTGCAAAGGGTATTGCAAAGAATATCCCACAGACTACGCGACGAAAGTTAGCAACAAACGGTATCTTTCCATTTATTTTTCTGTTGCTAATGTTTATGATAATTGTATTTACTGGCTTGCACCAAAAAATCGCAGGTTAAAATACTTGATTTCTATAGGATACAAGTTAGATTGCTTTGGGATTATAGAACTCCAGGAATTCCTGACGAATTATTTGATAGAATAGAAGAGGTTCCTATTACAAAGGAAGACGTAAGAGCTCTCGTAATAAGTAAATTACGATTAAAAGAGAATTCCTCTGCAATAGATGTTGGTTGTGGAAGTGGCAGTATTACTGTTGAGATATGCTTGCAGACAAACTGCAATAAGGTATATGCTATTGATTTTGATGAAAAGGCTGTGAAATTGACTACAAGAAATCTTCTAAAGTTTGATGTAAAAGCTGAAGTAATCTTCTCTAAAGCTCAGGATATTTTGCCACTTCTTCCTCAGGTTGATGCCATCGTAATTGGTGGAACATCAGGGGAAGTCGAAAGGATTGTTAACTTGGGCATAGACAGACTAAATAAAGGTGGCAGGATAGTAATTGATACTGTACTGATTGAGACTATGTATAAGGCACTAACTACCATTAACCAAGCAAATTTAGAAGAAGTAGACGTTACTCAAGCTATAATTGCAAAGGCAAGGAAAGTTACTACAGGTACAATGATGTCGGCAAGAAATCCAATAATAATAATTTCGGCAACAAAGCATTGACCATAACAATTACACCATATAAAAGAATAGGCAAGATCACTCTTTTCCTAAAGATTGTATAACTGGTATAAACGAAATTCTTTCACAAAAATCTGTTGATGTAATTGTTACTTCGCTCCCCTATAACATTGGGATTAATTATCAGAGGTATGGTGACAATCTTGTATATATTTTTCTTTTGTAGGATCGGATTATCTGCAATTGCATCAATGAAGTTGGATAAATGTTTTTATTGGGTTTGATATAAATAAATCATATCTAGATATAACACCAAAAAGACTCAAAAATATTAGAATAAAATAAAGCAACAACATATGCGTACTCGTTAGAGATATGTCATCTAAAGTGGTAAGAATTTATCTTCTGATTTAAATAACTCCAATTTTAAAAGTTATCACAATGAAACTATCGTGTGTAGGTTGCGGGCCCGGTGATCCTGAATTACTTACGTTAAAGGCTATAAGATTAATTAAAAATGCCGAGGTAGTTTTTGCACCTACTTCAAAAGAAGGTAAACCCAGCATAGCATTGTCCATAGTACAAAAATACGTCAATAGTTCCACTAAGACGATTAATCTTATATTTCCTATGCTAAAAGACAAGGAAGCCTTAAAGGATTACTGGAAAGGAAATACGGAGAAAATTGCTAATGAAGTCAGAGCAGGAAAAAAAGTCATCTATGTAACTGTTGGCGACCCTTCAATATATAGCACGTGGATATATATATACAGGGAATTAAGAAGGAATCATAAAGATATTGAAATCGATATCATACCTGGCATAACGTCAATATTTGCATTTGCTGCAGAGGCGAAAATCGCCCTCGTAGAAGGAGACGAAACCTTGGCTATAGTTCCTGCGTGTTACGACATGGATAGGGTCAGGCGAACTTCAAATGTATGTGATACAGTCATTTTCCTTAAAGATGGTAGACACTTTGATGATGTAATTGATATGCTCTCCGATGCAGGTTTTGTAGAAGATTCTATGGTTGCAATTGCACAGGATGTAGCAGTCAAAGGTGAAATAATGAAGATGAGCAGACTAGGTGATTTACGAGGAAGAAGAGGATCAACAGATAAATATTTCTCTATAATGGTAGCAAAGAAGAAAAGTGATAGAGAGTAACACGGTCTATTTCGTAGGCTCTGGCCCCGGAGACCCAGACCTTATTACAATAAAGGCCAAGAAATTAGTCGAACAAGCAGATATCATAGTCTATTCAGGTTCACTTCTAAACCCAAAGATACTCGAATATGCAAAAAAAGATGCTCAGCTTTATGATGCAGCTCTATTAGATAGAGAGAAGATATATCGCATTTTAAGAGACTCTACCACAGAGGGAAAACTTGCTATTCGTTTTCATGATGGTGATCCCGGACTTTTCAGCACTATTAGAGAGCAGATCGACAAATTAGAAAAAGATGGACTACAATGTAGTGTAGTCCCTGGAATAACTGCAATACTTGGCGCAGCTGCTACTATGAACTTGGAATTAACTCTTCCAGGTAATACCCAAACTCTGATAATCACAAGGGCAGAACTCAGGACTCCAGTACCTGATAGAGAGAAAATATCCGAATTAGCAAAACACGGTGCCACTATGGTTTTCTATCTCAGTGTACATTTAATATCAAATATCGTAGAAGAGATTTTGAAAGGTGGAATTTATACCAAAGAAACTCCTGCGGCCGTTGTTTATAGGGCAACGTGGGAAGATCAAAAGATAATCAAGGGGACATTAGGTAATATTGTAAATAAAACTAAGGAATCCAAAATAATTAAAACTGCGCTGATTATCGTAGGTGATGTATTAGCACCGACAAGTTACGAATTTTCAAAAGTTTATGATGCAGGATTTACACATGGATATAGAAGAGCAAAAAAGAATACCTAAGAACTGTTACCACTATATATCAAGATCGATTAATATAAATGGAAGAGTTTTACCAATAATTCAATCATCATTTAACAAAAAAACCGAACTCAACTCCATCAATTCGACTTTAGCTATGATACTTGGATTAGTAAGAAAAGTAAAACGTATCTGATCTCACATAATATAATTACATGTGACTTTCTGATTTACGTACCAACCAACCAACTAAAATTTCAGAAAATGACAGATTCATTTCAAATTACAAAATAATCAACTTATGTTATACTAGCCTCGCCTACATAACTTATTTCAACATATTATGTCTGCAACCTATATCATTTCTGTAGTTGAAATATTTTAAAATAAAAATATCTTATCATACAAGGTATTATTAGTATGCTAAGCTAGTCATATCATACTTATATAGTCATATGTTCAAACAAGTGGATAGCTGATATATTAACATCGTCAATATCATCATCAGCACGTATATAGACAAAAGTACATACATACTCACCTTCCATCAGAAATAATAATGTTGATGATGTCTTACTAGAGAGGAAAATCACTCTGGCAACTGAAGGTTTTACCACCCACAAGTTTTGTGAACTAGTCCTAAGGGCTAGAAATAGGTTATCCAAGGAAAAAGCATTGACAATATGCGAACACGTCCTCATGAGATTTTGAACTTGAAAATCAAAGATATTGTCTTTAAGGTTGCTGGCAACAAACAATATGCTCTAGTCAATGCTAAGACTGGAAGCAGATACGTGCCGTTAATCCATTGTGTACCTTGCTAACCCTAAGTTAAGTTCTTCTATATCTACTGTAGGGTGTAAATGTGCTACTTTATTAGGTACTATACGGTACTGATTCACTCCCATCGGTTTGGAATATTACGTTTGGAAGCACAAACATGTAAAAAACAGTTAGTAATACTTTGTATGGCTCTATATTTTAAAATAAAATATCTTAGACGTCAAAAAAAGTTATGGTGGACATCCTTCCATTTTTTGTATATAATACCCCTTTCCCGTAATATCTTTTTCAACCATCGGTGGTGCCTCTTGGACATGACAGAATTGGCACTCTTCCTGGGTCATTTTCTGTCCTTCTTGACCTACGCTAGCAAGATATTCTTTGCCATATTCAATTGCCTTCTCATGCGGAGTATTTGCCTCCACTACGACATCGAAGTGCATAATCTTACCGTCCTTTTTGCTTACATAAGTATCATAAACTGCGCATTCCATACCAACATTTTTCAGCTATACCATATTTATTCTAATCTTCATTCCTCATAGACATATGGTTATTGGAAGCATCATGTGAAGATATAGGTAAGTCTTACCTTCATGCACATTGCTATCCTCACATTACTGTAGTGTTTGATTCAAAATATTAAAAAGTCTGAACATCAAAGCCAAGTATAATCATCAAATTGTATTTGTTTACTGGCAGACGTATTTTTAATAATAGATGACAAAAAGCATAGGATTATTTATCAGAATATTATGAGTTTATTAGCTAAAGTTAATGCATCTCACTACTGATGAGGAAAAGTCACTCAATGGCGAGAACGGTGAAACTATTGCTTCTGCATACAAAATTTTGCTTGCAATTGGCATAGCTACTGAAGCAGAAAAACTTGTTCCTATTAAATGGGCGCATATATCAGGAGTTAATTACAATACCATTGGTGATGCAGGTGTTGAATTTCTTGAAAAGTTTAGTAGAGATGCTAAAGTTGCAGTGAAAACCACATTAAATCCAATGGGTTTTGACAGAAATAAACCTGCTAACCTACCTGAAAATTTTGCTAAACAGCAGATGAGGATAGTGAGATCATATGAAAAAATGGGCACGACCCCTTCATTTACATGTATTCCGTATGAAATCTTTGAAATTCCAGAGAGAGGTAGTGCTGTAAGTTTTGCAGAAAGTAATGCTGCGCTGTATTCAAATTCAGTATTGGGATTATTGACAAATAAAGAAAGTTCACTAAGTGCACTTGCAAGTTCTGTGACTGGAAAAGCGCCTTATTCGGATCTTCGAATAGAAGAATTTAGGCATCCGAAGGTTACTGTTAAGCCAACAGTAAAACTTATGACAGAAGTAGATTATGGACTGCTTGGTTATTTTGCAGGAAAGATGATAAAGGATAGTTGTGTTGCCTTTGATGGTATAAGAGAAAAAGCAGACATAATTAATATAAAATCCCTTTCAGCAGCAATAGGTACATCGGGGAACTGTGGGATGTTTACATCTGAAGAGAACACAAATGAAGTGATTTCATATGGTAGAGAAGAAATTAATACAATTAAGGACGAGATTAATACTGCAGAAGATGGCAATATCATTGTTCTTGGAAGCCCACAACTTGGAGTAAATGAGCTAAATTTTCTTGCAACGCTAGTAGAGAACAAAAAGTTTCTTAAACGCTGTATGATTTTCTGTCCCAGGGCAGTTTATAATCAAGCTGCAAATACTGGTTTGATTGGTAAGATAGAGAAATCAGGAGGGGAATTCATATGTGATTCATGTACTTGCCTTACTCCTCTGATTACCAGATATGATTTTGATTCGGTAATCACCAATAGTATAAAGGGAGCATACTATCTTAATCATTCCAATAGAACGGGAGTTGCTCTTAAAGATATAAAGTCAATTGTAAAAAAATATACAGATTAGTATATGCATATAAAGCTTAACTGTAGAAAAATTGTAACAGGGATTGGCACAAGTAAAGCACTTGTTACGAAAGAGGTAATTAACTTCCTTGCAATGATAGACACCAAATCAGCTACTATAATAGACAAAAATCATGAATTGTTTGGTAAATCTATCAAGGATATCATTTTGGTCTTTCCAAATGCAGTTGGAAGTAGCGTTGGTGCATATGCTATCTATTCGTTGAAGATAAACCGGGTAGCACCCAGTGCTATGATATGTATAAACAGTGCAGATATAATTACAGCTTCTGGATGTGCAATTTCAGATATCCCACTTGTAGATATGTTAGAAATACCGTCATCATTTATCTTAGAATCAGAAATGGAAATCAGCGTTAATGCAGATAAAGAGTTAGTAACAATCCAAACAGTTTAATTTTTGAATATCACGAATATTTTTTATCTCGGTGCTGGCATTTGATGGGCGAACTGACTGCTTCAATTGCGGGATGACGACCAAAGTCCATGCACCGAGATTTTGATCGAACTATATGTTTTTTATGCTTTGCAGCATTAATTAGCACATGATATTATTGGATTGAGATTCCTAGCAAGTTTAGTTTATGCCACTGTTTTTGTATATCATCATGGGAAGTATGGTTAACCAAAGGAGTAAATCAATATGTTAGGTTAAGAGTAGCGAAATAGTAATTTTCGCTACATTGAAATATCCAGACATAAATGGCAATTCTGTCCAGCGAACATCTAGTTCTGCAGAATGACTACTGTATCAATTCCAAATAGATGTCTGAGATGAGAGGTAATTTTGATTTGTATAATTTGGCTGACTATTGGGGACACATATGGTGTTCCTGTAATGAACAATACTAATTCTCCAGAAGCTGTCATTTCAGAAGGCTTTTATACTGAGCAACAGGATCAAAGCTGTTTGGCAAATTTTTGTCCAGAATGTGGTGGAAAATTAGAATTCGATCCTAGTAGCAAGAATTTTCTATGCAAGAGCTGTGGACTTTTTGCTTCAAGAGAGAAAATAGAAGAACTACGTGAAAGGGGAGAAACTGAGTATATGGATAAAAGAAGACTACAACATGACGCTTATTTGGAATGGTGGCAGACTTCCAAAAAGGACAAACAGAAAGCAACTGGCTGAAGCAACGCATTAGCATAGTAATCATAGGTCATAGGGAGTATGATGTGCAATAGAATGCACATACATAATTTGAATTTATTCTGCTTAAATATGATTAGTACAATCATTTGGTACTCTGTATAGCAAAGACTAAATTGCTTATAGAGAGTGGTACCCAAGCGGCGGAAGAGACAGCCCATTGCTTTACCAACACAATTTCAACAACATTGTTCAACACTAAACAGACTCAACAGATTCAACAGAACCTAAATACTGAACTTATTTATTCATATTATCTAGGAATTTCAGTTTCGATATCTCTTCCGTATATCTGCCTGAATTCTCTTGGTTTAGAGTCTTTGAATACATCCTTACTACAATATTTCATAGAATAGGCTGCCATCATATCTAAAATAGGTTGCAGTGCTAGGCCTTTTTCAGTTGGATAGTATTCTATTCTCACAGGAGTTTGGTTATGATATACTCTACGCTTTATCAGTCCTATTTTCTCCATCTCTTTAAGTCTTGTAGATAAAGTCTTTGGATTACTCTCTTCAATTGAGTTTAATAACTGGTTGAACCTATTCTGGTTACCATTTATCATATTTCTTAGGATTAGAATTGTGAATTTTTTACCGATAATTTTGAATGTATTATTGATTGGACAGCATTTCATTTCTGTATTGTTAGACGGGTTTATTATTTGTGCAGTACTAGTAGCAGTATTATTGTTATCAGTAACAGATAGATTGGTTTTCATAGTACTACAAATATTTTCATCATATATAATTACCTTTGTATACTTAATTAAGTGAAGATACTTAGCATATCAGAATCTGCTGCCATCCCAACGTACACAATATATCAAGGTAACAATCCCCGTACTCCTGTATTTTAATTAAAATATGGATAGACTTTATGAAACAACCTTGGATGATTTGCGGTTGGGTATCTCCAACTTAAAAAACTCAGCTTATCAATAATGAAGAAAAAGTATTTTCACTTTGTCTTTTAACAGAAAGGATTTCTTCAATCGAGATAACTTTTTGATTGGTATACTGTGTCATCTATGTCATCCATTATGCATTATTTTACCTCCTCCATTGCAAGTAGTGTGTATTGATACGGAAGGAACATTTCGGGAAGAGAAAATTAAATCCATTGCTAAAGACCGAGGATTACAATGGAAAAAGCACTTGCTAATATCCAGGTTAAAACATCTACTGATAGCAAGGAACAGGAGTCGTATATAGATCAAGCTTGTAGTTGCATAGGTAACTCTGCTGCTGATTCAAAAGTAAAACTTATCATTATAGATTCTATGACGTTTCATTACAAATCTGAATATTCAGAGCATAGTAGATTGGCAAAACGAGCAGAATGATTAAACAATTACGTGCGCAAATTACATCATCTAGCCATAACAAAGAAAATTACAGTAGTTGTTACAAACCATAGTTCAAGTAATCCTGACAAGGACTCGAAATATAGCAATGCAAGCCCATTTGGTGGGAACGTTATGTTTTATGCAAGTCAGTATATCATAAACTTAACACGTGGATGCAAAATGCCTGGAGCATAAATGCAGTATTGAACAAGAGGCCAACTAAAGGCCGTCAACCACTTCAGTTGCTGATAGGAGACTTTGGATTTATGGATGCAGAGAACAACTCTGCAGTTAAAAGAGGATCTATCATATCAGATATCATATACAAAATCTATAGTGGAAGTAAGAATCATTGTGAAAGCACTACTTTTTGAGTCATCAAGGTTTCAGAGAACCAGTATTTAGTCCCGGTTATATCCAAATGGATTTTCATCATGAGATCAATGTCTTCAATTTAAGTGCATTTGGTTTATTATGAACAGCCATTTTTGAGCGGCGTATGCCGCATAAGCACTTCTTCCAGCGATCATATTATACTGTCAAACTATCAAATCAAATTTGCTTTGTTCTTTGGGTGAAAAGGGAATCAGGCACATTTCTGTCACCTACAAATCATAATAGATCTATTGACTCTCTGAAGATGAAGAGGCAAAGGTTAGTGATTAATATGAATGTATAGAGACTCTATCTGTATCATGTCAAGCTGTTAGGATACCTTTTGTTCACTATATTTGGTAATAACCCGCTTAAGGAATTTGATATACATGTACCCTTCTACCAGCAAGTTCAAATCCCTCCGGGCAGGTATTTTGAATATGTATAAAATAGCCTTAGGTAATACTTTAACATATGAGCAAATTTGGACTTTATTCTGACAAATCAGCCATTACGTTTGAAAATCATTTAGAAGGGTTGGAAGAAGAAACTAAAACTTCACTTCTAGATTTAAGAAATTTTGTGAAAAGTCTTGGTAATAATGTTATTGAAGAGGTGAGACCACATAGGATAGCATATGCTAAATCACTAACATTTCGAACATTTTTAGACATACAACCAAAGAAGGATTCTTTGACAATTTCCTTGAGAAAAAGTAGAAATGAATCAATTATAACTCAGACAGTTAAAACTGTAGAAGATATAGAAAATGTCAAACCTCAAATTGCAGAGGCATATGAGAAGATCAAATAGACTATCTTAGCATTATCCTATTGCTAAGCCGTTACCATACATCATATGTCATATATTATATTGTAATAGATAACATTATGTCAGATAATATACAATTTGGATTAGCTATTCCACAAGGATGGAGAAGAGGCGATCTCCCATTAGAGGAAGAAAATAATCCTATTAGCCAATATCAATTCTCAAAGTCTATTGCAATAACAGCAGATAATTTGAACTTGGTAACAAAATTAGATTCAGTAGCTAAAACGTGGACTATAACAGGTCAGGTTGAAAACAGAGTATCAAAGATTCAAAGAAATGTACAGGTTGTAGCATATTTCTATGATTCCAAAGGGAATAGTGTAGGTGGACCGTATAAAGGTATAGTTAATCCAACAGTACTTAAAAAGCCTATAATTAGGTGTATTTAATATGAAACCAAGTACGTCTATTATGAAAGGAACACCTACATTTCTCAGACTAGAGTATCAAAGTACTACGTCTTGACTTATTGTAGCACACGTATGAAATTCTCTTTACATGCATCCCACGTCGTCCAACCGAGGATTTTTAATCCCTAGAGTTCTTTCTATATAGCCGGATATTTAGGATATCAACAGAGAGACAGCCAATTCAGAATATACCCTCAGTCTGTCCCTAACTAGTGTTTCAATGTATTATAGCGTATTCTCCTGATAATCTGAAATGAAAGTTGTTGACTTTGCTGAAAAGCTTAGAGATTTAATAAATGAAAAAATAAATAAATGTAGAAACAATATACATGAATCAAATAATCACGTAGACAAAGATATGTTTATGATTAAAATACAAGTGTCAGAATGGGTTCAGGGCAGAACTCAAGATATAATTCTTAATAACGTAACCGGTATACAAGGAATAGACATAACCGCTGCGTAATATATGCAGTTACCTAATCTTACCTGTTTCATGTGTTTAGGTAAGGCAACAATTGTCATAGTAACTGCGAGGTTTATCCAAGCAGCGAGTAATGCCAGGGTACCGCTGCTTGGAATTTTTGACGTAATAGAGGGAAGTACGAATTCCAGCAACTAACTAACTCTTCTACTAGGATGGTATCTGATAATGCTTGACAGATTCTGATTAGTAAGATCTTAAAAGTCTTGGTTAACTTGGTTATCTAATACTAATATCTTGAATCTTATAACATCGCACGGATAGAAGCGGATGAATCTTTCTGTCTCGTACCGTCTTACTCTTCTCCCTATGACTAGGCCAATAAAGACTGGCGGTACGAGACATTTAATGTTACTCGCAATGCATTATGTTAAGGAATCGTGGAAAATAATTCCAAGTACGTGTCGTTGTCCGTCATGTACTTCACTTACACCATGTCTCATTTGTGCCCGAAAATATCCTTTACTACCTTTTACAGGTCTGAAATTCGTAGTAATAATCAGCATATCTCCTTTGTGCGGCTTTAAGACAATTGCTTTTGATTGTGCTCTTGGAATTTGCTCTGTTAATACAAACTCTCCACCAGTATAGTCGACTTCAGGTTCATTTAGAAAGAAAACCAATTGAAAAGGAAAAAAGATTTCACCGTATAGATCCTGGTGTAACGTATTATGTCCTCCTTTGCCATATTTTAGAATAAGGACAGTAGGTTTTGTTTGATTATGATTATGACAAAGTCTTTGAAGATCATCAAACGTCTCTGGAAAATGTCTTTGCAAGTTTAACATGTTCATCCATGAATTTGCAATAGGTGCTAGTTTTGGATAAATTGCTGTTCTAATGGTCTGAATTAGGTCAGGTAATGGATATCTAAAGTATTTATATTCGCCTAATCCAAAACGATATCTTTCCATTGTGATGGTCTTGCGATATAGATTAGAGTTATTGTATTTACTAATAAATTCATTGCAAGGCTCACTAGGTAAGAATCTTGATACCAAGGCATATCCTTTTTTATTCATTTCTTTCGTTACGGTTTGCAAGTCAACATCTGCGATCCTCTGGTGTATGTTATTCATACCTGCCACTTCTGTTAGTTCGTCTTTATAGTATCAGAACAGCAGGGCAATCTTATTGTTTTTGAGGATATACTCTTACTTTCTTAAAATCGCCAATGATTTTGCCGGTGAAGGATATACCTTCTTCTTCAAGTAATTTTATCTTTTTATCGCTTCCGTGAGCGTACCCGCCAACCTTACCATCTGACATCACTACTCTGTGACATGGCACAGTAATTGGGTTTGGATTCCTGCCAAGTATTCTTCCTACTTCCCTTGAGGCTGAAGGATTCCCAAGTGCTTTTGCAAGATCTCCATAGGTGGAAACCTTTCCTGCGGGTATTTTTAGTAGAAGATCATATACATCGCTATCTTTTATCATATTTTGGGTTGAATTTTCGTTACCACACATTCTTTTTATGACTTCTCTTGCTCTATATATAATGATGAGCATTCAAAAATCTCTATCTATATAACTTTTAATTTTTATAGCTGATAGAGGAAAACACAGTATCTATAATGTGAAGTACTCTTCCAAATCCTGTGAGTATTACTATAGTTGCAGCAAAGATTGTAGATATAAAAATAATAACATGGACATCAGTAAAAGAATTCAAAAATATAGTTAATCTTCATAAGCAACTCAGGTACGCCAGTTTGCCTTGTCTAGTGTTTCAACAAATTATATTCACAACTTCCGGTTACTTCCTAATATCTCAAATGAGCAATAATACTGTTGACTTTGCGCAAACGCTTAGGGAATTAATAATAAAAAAATAAATGAATGTAGAAATGGTATACATGAATCTTATACTCAGATAGACAAAAATAGATTATTGATTGAAATATATACATACGTTAGAATGGGCTAGAGCTCAAATAAGCGATCTGGTGAACAAGGAAAGAAAAGGAAGAGTCGTGTGATAAAATGACACTTCTGTTGCTATAACCTTGTCTGGCGTAAGGAATTATCACAATTATAAAATACCCTGTTAGTCTTTTATATCTATCATATCTTTGTAAATTGATAGATTATGCTCTATCACATCTTGGAATTTTTGATTATTTTTGTTTGAATAAAGAATTGTCGTTGTGATCAACAATGGTTGTTCTCGTATTAGATATGACGAGAATATATCTACAAAAATTCGAATTTTTTTTCTAGGAGGCAAGAACTCCAAGTATTTAAAGATATTCATCTCAGTTATTTTTCTCTCTCCATGAATACCAGTTATTTCTTTGTTAAATTTTACCGACACCCTATACGCTGACGAAGCTCCAATATTTTCAATTATGACAAAAAGAAGTCCATTATTATTATCATATTCAAAATCCAAAATAACTTCAGGTGCACGGTCCTGGTTCTCAATGCGTTTGGTAGATCTTCTTTTTGAGATCATATTTCTATATCACTTGTAATGAGTTCTTTTTAATGACAGCTAACATACAGATCGATATGATGAGCATCTCATTTGAGTCATATTATCAGATAAATCGTGTTTTATCATAATAAACAAACACATTCCTCGCAGTCAAAGGCTTGGTTCAGTTGGTTCTATTATGCTTTCGTCACGTTCCCATCCCTCATTTTCAATTTTAATGTGTTGAATAGCAACAGCATTTGAATTTGCATCAAGATCTGGTAATGCTTCATATTCTGATACCCAGCAACGATAAACTTTATATGCAATTGCAAGTTGTCCTGCCTCGTTGTAGAATTCTATAATGATGTCTTTTCGAAAGTCCTTAAGCGAAACTTCGGAACCTAATGCACTACCATAATTCCAAACTTTGTTAGCCCATTGCTCAAATTCTAAATCATGAGTTACTCCACGTTGTAATGTAATTGGATCATATTCGGTTCTGCCCGGAGATTTCCTACTGGAACTAGGATCGCCACCTTCTCTATATCTTATAACTTCTGTAGTTCGTCTCAACGCTGAAATCTTGCTTAAGCCCGCAACATATTTTCCGTCCCATTTGATTCGAAACTTAAAATTTTTGTAAGGATCAAAGCGGGTTGGATTAACGCTAAATTCTACCATTAGCTTGTATCGTTGTATATATGCAGTTTGCCATAACAAATTTACGGACAGAAAATCTTAACCAATAAGAGAATAACTTTTTCTTAATGCAGCGGTGATAGATACACTCATCCTGTCCGTCACAGTCTAGTGTTTCAATATATTATATTTACAGTTTACAATACATTTCCTGATAACCCAAATGAGTACTATTGATGACTTTGCTGAAATGCTCAGAGATTCAATAACCAAAAAAACATTTGTACTCAATCAAAATGGTATCCATGCCATTGTATCATTGGCATCAACTAGGTGATGGCAAGTGTCACACAGTTGAAGTGATGTTGTGTTTTCGGTGATTTTTATAACACCTATAGCTATATGTCCACATAAAAACCCACATTTAGAGACATTATTTTCTTCTTTTTGCTGCTTAATCATTTTGGGTCTTTTCTTCTCTTTTCTTTCTACGATATATCCTGATTTGTCAATCGGTGGTCACACGTTTGTATTATTATTATCATCATGGTTGAACGTCAAATTTTTGTTCGATACATAGCTATACCTGTTATCGATTATAAGGCATCGACAAACAAGGTTAACTTAGTGTCGACTTATCCTATTTGATAGTGAAAAAAAAGCGCATAAGATCAGTAATAAAGTATAGCTAGTTAATTCTACTTCTAAGTTGAAGGAACTGCTGATGGTGCTTCTGTTCCTGATGTTGTTTTTGCTGATGTTGTATTTGTAGGCATAGGTGGAATGCCACATATCTTTGATTCAGTTGAGTTAACGAATTTGAGCTTTGGGTTATTAGGATCACATATTGCTGCTTTTTTGTTGTGGTGGCAAACTGATTAATTTCAAAAACCTTGGTTAACTTAGTTATCTAATATTAATAAATCAAGTAATCATATCTGCTTGCACAGTCGAATAGGAAATCGCCACTCTTCTCGTACCGTCTGCTCTTATCCCCAGATAGATATGGACGGTACGAGATATATTAAACATGAATTATCAAAAGTCATTAGATGTTTTCAAAAACCTTAGTTAACATAGTTAATCTAAAATTAATAATCCAAAGAATCATCCTGTGTACACAATCAATTAGGCAATCACCGCTTCTCATACCGTCTATTCTTAACCCCTATGGGCGGTATGAGAAATTGATTTGATTTTTATTATCCATTCATGATTTAGTAGGGAAAAGGTAGAACAAAAGGAATAGTGGTCAGTCCAGGCCTAGTGTTTCAATATATTATATTTATAGTCTACAATGTCTTTTCTGTTAATCTAAAATGGGTACTACTATCGACTTTGCTGAAGC
>JBJMFM010000298.1:0-2726 GCA_045808425.1 Nitrososphaeraceae archaeon
TCTTAGTAGCTCCACCATTCGCTGCTTCTAGAATTAACCCAACGATGTCAGTTCTGCTTCTATATTTCATAACAATGTTGTTATAAAAGATCTGATATTTATGAGGAGCCGTACTTTAGATCATTTTATTTGATCATACTAATCGATCGATGAAGTGATCATTGTACTAGATCAATATGCGAATTCAAAGTGTTATTTGATAAATCAACATTGTATGCAAATATGTAGAATTTGGGTTTACCTGATAACTATGACTCACTGGTTAGGGATGATATCTGACATAGTGTGAAATATGTTGTATCTTTCTAAAATATATTTATCAACTTTCTCCAACCCTCCCATTACCTTTTCTCTGTCTCTAATCTAGCAATTCAGCGTCTACGTCTAAAATTTTTGAAAAATGAAATACAGCTTAAAAATTCAAACGAGCCGAAACGAATGTTACTGCCCATGTTTTGAGTTCAGCTAAAAATGCATGGTAATAGACAGAAGCAGCTGCAATTCTAGTTAACGTTCTATAGCTATTGGCGCAGCATGATCTGCAACCATAGTATCACAAGATTGCTCGCTCACATATCATAATATTATTTAGACGAAAAAGTTTAAAAACTCCAAAAACTAAATGGAGTACCAAGACATACGCAAAACTGTACAATAAAGATGTCGATTTGGCAGACGAAGAAAAAAATCTTGTATTCTATGTATTCTACAAAAATAGAGAATATAAGATTGAAAGAGCAGGTCAAAAAATGTTAGATTCAGACTTTGAGAATCTGGTTTGGGATGCTTTACGTAAAGCTTGGAAAGGATACACGATTGCCAAAAATGAGGGGCACTGTGTACGCATCATTCAAGAGTCATAATATGACATTGGATTACCAGTCAGTTCATTTGATAATATAGGAATGCCTGCATCCAGCTTTTTATGGTAAATTGCACAGGGGGATAATAATCAAGAACAAGAAGTATCAGATGAAGAATATCTAACTGACCACCAGTATGTACAAGAAACATTCACACATATACTGAGTATTTTAGAGATGATTATAATGAAGCTAATAGGTTCACTGATGATACTGCCTATCGTGAAAATTTTACTGATGACTATTATCATTAATTCAATTGAGAATCAACATTGGAACAGCTTGCCAGTATTCATGAAGATTTAATAGTAAAGGATGATCTAATAGATTCTTGACTTTATGTTAGGTTAGTTAGCTATAGAATAAGAGAGCAAATACAAGTACAATGACAAATCTGCGCTACTGAATAAAAAGAAATAAGAGATTTACTTAATTGTATATTTTCTTATGGTAAAAGTGGTAAAATTATAAGATGGCATTATCGTTAGTGAAAGCCTCGAGTATTCCGTGCCGTGCTATTTTAAATTGTCCATAAATTTGATTAATGGCATTCTCCTTATTTGTATACCTTTATAGATCAAACTAGGACATCTTTAAAAGTCCTATAAAGAACTCTATGAGAATGTCATTCAGGCTTAACCCTGTTTGTTTATGGGTTAACATTTATTTTTGATATGTAAAACAGTAATGACTATTGAGGGGCGTAAAGTGACAAGAAACGTGATTCAAAATGACTCATTGGAAAGAATTGCTAGCGAAGTTATTGGCTGTCCGCTTTGCAAACTTTCAAGGACAAGAAAGAATGCGGTGCCTGGCCAAGGACAGGTGTCGGCAAAGATAATGTTCATCGGTGAAGCCCCAGGAAAGAATGAAGACCTAAAGGGAAAACCGTTTGTAGGAGCAGCAGGAAGGATTTTGGATCAGGCAATGGAAAAGGCAGGGATAGACAGATCAATGGTTTTCATAACGAACGTAGTAAAATGTAGGCCGCCAAGCAATAGGATACCTGACGAAGATGAACGTATCGCATGTCGACCCTATCTTCAAAGACAGATTTCGCTTATTTCCCCAAAAATCATCTGTATATTGGGAAATACGGCATACTCGTCAATTCTAGGTGGAAAGTCAATAACTGCAAGCAGAGGTAAGATTGTGAAGAAGGACGGCCAGAGATACTTTTTAACAGTGCATCCTGCTGCAGCAATTTACAATAGGGGCTTGCGTTCTGTATTTGAAAAAGACCTATTCAAATTATCTGACGAAATTAAAAGGATAGAAAATGCGCAACAGGGAGATTCGTTATTGAGCTACACAAAAAAAAGTTAAATATAGGAAATATATCGTCGCCACATTTCAGCAGTGAAAAGTCCAAGCCATTTGATTGATGAAGGCAGTATTGAATATCTTAGATAAGCCTTTCGTAAATTGTAAATTGTTATTGTCTAAAATAATCCTTGTTTGAAATTAAGAAGTTATTATAGGGTCTTGTTTTGTCTATTGTCTAGTTCATATAAGGTTGGTCAAACATATTTACTATAAGTTACTAAAGTTAGTAGTGAAATTCTCAGAACGAAGTCATCGTAGAGAGAGTGTATTTGGGGAAGGCAGTATGTAGTTCGTTTGTTAAGTCAAAAGCATCACGTGCTCTCAAGCCACGCACATATATCAACAGAAAAGTATTCAAAGGATTGGGAACGCTTGGACTGTCTTTTTTGGTAGTACATTAGAAAAATTCAAACGCAGCATGTCAGAATCAAATGAGAACAATATAGTACATAAGCAGTTTTGACCTCAAAGACTTAATTTCTGAATTGAGATTTTATAGCTACAATGATGAAAAATACATTTTAGAGAACATTTTTC
>JBJMFM010000299.1:0-10430 GCA_045808425.1 Nitrososphaeraceae archaeon
AGCAGCTAAAGAAGATGCAATAGTAGAGAATGCTGAGATTATACTCTATGATATGCTTACGCATTTAGCAGAGAGGATGAATGCAGCTAATGCAATAGCTATTCTATCAGAAAGCTTATCAGAAGAAAAAGCTATGGCTGATTGGATTAAAACAAATACGCCTGATATGGTTGCACAGCTTTGGCCTGAGATTGAGGCTTCTATTGATATGGAAGAAGGAGAATAACAAACTCTGTCTATGCTTAATCCGCTTATTTCAAAATCAAGTTTCTTTTGTTGTTGTTGAACGCATTTTATGGAAGTAAATTGTCATAGGGAAATATCCAGATCTGCACAGTTAATTCCCAGCAGAAAGCTGGAAGGAATTTGAAGCTAAGCTAATTGTCTTACACTCCCTCTGCTTCTGTTGCCGTTGTTGTCTTGATTTAAGATGCATTCTACACCACAAGTTGACCAATCTAAAAGCATCAAATATGTCATTATAGGATGTGTTTCTAAGAAAACTGATAAACCAAATGACATTTTGTATCTGATAACTAATAAATGATAAGCTTGTTTTAGCATTAACCATGGTAAGAATCTCTGTTGTCACTCTACCTCCACTAGATGATAATAGTTGGAGCTATGAAGTAAAAATAACTGAGAGTGATGGAAGTGGTTCTAAGGCAACCTATCAAGTTACTGTGGATAAGGATTACTATATGCATCTGACAGAAAGAGGACGCATAATGCCTGAAGAGTTTATTAAGAAATCATTTGAATTTCTACTGGATAGAGAATCCAAAGATTCCATATTGCAACAATTTGATATCGCTAAGATAAATGATTACTTTCCGGAATATGAGAAGGAAATGAAGAGGGCGCTAAATCGCGGTTAAAATGTAAATCCATCAGCAATAGAAATCACTTCATAGTTCAGAGTGAGAGGTGTAAGTCATCTAATTTTTATTAGCCCTTCTACCCATAATGCAATGGCTTTTCTAACATTTTTATCTTAGTCTTCTTCTTTCTTGAGTATGATCTCAACTATTTCAAAATATCTTTGAATTATTCTTTCTTGATGTCCTTCTCCTATATGACATGGATATTGTGACTTAGTGGTATTACTATCATCATTAGCAGATCAACACGAAAGGCATTAGCAGAATCAAACCAATTGTGTTAAATCCCACAAAAGTGGTTACAGCAGTATTTACTGGTCTATTATTCTTATCATCTATCAGACCTATCTCTTATTTCATCATAGTGTCAATCCATACTCTTTTTCTTGCAGTTATGACATTTACAATTGCTTCAAGCAATTCATCTTTGAAGCCTTTCTCTGTGTAGATATCTCTTATTTCCTGCTTTTCCTGTTCAGAGCGATTTTCAATTTCCCACTCTTGCCTTCTTCTTTGCTTTTCAATGTGCTCTATTCTTGTTTTGCTTGCGAGGTAATTTCCAACAGGTTAGCAAATCCCAAGATCAATACAATGGAAGGAGATAATTCTGCTCCAATCACTCCTGCAACAACAGCAAAAGTAGTAACTGAACCATCAACTGCACCATATACAAAGTCTTCAACAGACAGTCGCATAACTCGATTATGAGATCTATATGGATTCATTCAGTCAAACTACCATCATAATGTACAACCAAAACAGGACAGACAGACTTTTCTATGATCGCTCTAGACACACTTCCCAATACTTTGACCTTAGACACACCGCTCAATCCCACATTTCCTAGCACTATCAAATCTACTTTCTCTTTCTTAGCGAAATCAATTATAACATCTGATACGGAAAGTCCGTTACCAATAACAACTTGAGCTTTTATGACAGCATTATTGCTTACAATGGATTCACACTTCTTTTTCTCAGATAAAATTTGTAGTGCATTTGATTTTATCGCTAGCAGCCAATAAATGGTAATTGACATTAACCCTTAGAATATAATGGTACTAACCGCGATCATATTTAAAAATGCGGGGTGAGTAAAATACCCTATAATTCTAATGACTACAACGATCATGGATATAATGAGGAAACAATTAGAAAACTATTGAAGGGATTGCATCTGTTCAACAAGCAGCCAAGAAAATGAAAGATAAGAACGTGAGTTCATTGCTAATAGTTGATGAAAATGGTAGGCCACAAGGTATAGTTAGTGAGAGAGATCTAGTCACAAAGGTATGCGTCAATGATATAAGTGCTAGGGCTGTTACAAATAAAGAAATAATGTCTTCTCCCCTTATAACTATCAAATCTAGATCATCTCCATCAGAGGCAGCAGATATGATGTTACAACATAATGTAAGGCATTTACTTGTTGTTAATGATCGTGGTAATGATAATAATAACAATACTGATAATTTAAACAAACCTATTGGAATAATTACGCCACTCGACTTTACAAGATATCAGGAATATTCAAACGATAATGACAAAGATACGATTGAAAAGATATTAGAATACTACATATAAGCTTCTAATATACTAGCTAGCTACCTTCTACATTAACCTTATTTTGCAATTCTAGTCTGCCATGTTTTATTGCTTCTCTAATTATTTTAAATTCTACTTGCTCTGCCATCTTACTTAACTTGGAGATATCTTCCTTGCAATCCTCAAATGAGGTGTGTTCTTTGGAGCCCATAATCAGGGAATTCTGACAAGAGCATTGATGTTTGTACTCCCTCAGTTCTATCTGTTCCTCCTACAGCGATATGGTTGTTTATGGTTGCCCGAAAATTGTTGTTTATTGTAAAATCTCCTATTCCGTCATCTTAACGAACATTATTATAATTATTACAGTTGTTATCTAGTTTTTGCTATTTTTATTTTATTGATGCATTTACCTTAACTTCATGCTTCATACTATACATTGCAGGACATCCCTCTTCAGCCATCTTCACTAATTTCTGTAGCTGTTCTTTGTCAGCATTGTCACTTTGAGCTTCAATTTCAAAATTAATTCCCTCAGTTATTGGTTCGTCTGCAACATCAAATGTTTTTGCAAAGTTAATAATACATTCTGTATTGACATTGAGTTTTGATAAGCTTATTCCTTTAGTAGCTGCTACACTTACAAATGTAGCTATAAAACATGATGCAATACCAGCTACACAATAAGCCATTGGGCCAAGTCTATTTCCATTTCCACCTAGAAATGATGGAGAGTCTATTTCAATTACTTGCTTACCTTTCTCATATGATAATTCGGTTTTGAACTGGTAACCGTTGTTAGGATCAAAATTCCATTCTCCTTGTAATTTTACTGGTTAAGAGTTGATTTATCTTTCTTACCGTTCTGGACCGTCTGAGATATCTTGTCTAAGTCTATGTTATTGACAATATTATTACTCATCGCTATCTTAATAGTAAACTCTAGGTCTTATTACTATTATTTAACAGATATAGATCTTATGAATAAGGTGCAAAATGTTACGGATCTTAAAAGACGAAAAAGGATTTCCTCAAGTTATGATGCGTATGGCTTATGGTCAAGATACAAAACCTACACCTAGAAGGGAAGTAGATGATGTATTACAATCAACATGATTTCATGCTGCAATTGTTTAACGATTTAACAGCACGATCATAATACTTTCGTCTTAGCTGTTAGTTATAGATAGTTATTAGTCCAAAAAGACCCTAATGATTGCAGATCAGTATACATTTTAGATAAATCTGGAGTTGCTGTTGCAAATCTAGTCCTTCATATAGGTTATATTTCTAGATGTATCGTAGCCTTCAGCTTCCCTTAACTTGACTACTACTGAGTCACTTACTCTGTTAAATATTCTCTGCCTTTTATCATTGGTAAATATCCATCCCAATAACACATCAAACGGAAGCAAGAATGCCTTACCGAAGCTTTCTATTGCAGCTGTTTTTATATCAAGAGTATTACCGTTCAGATCCGTTGTCCTTAAGTGCATTACTCTCTTACCTATAGATTGACCAGAAGTGGATTCAAAGTAAGTCCAGTATGCCATAAACACAATACTAGATATAACATAAGGGAACCATGGAGCTCCAAAATTCCTAGAAGCCATATTTACGTAATTGCTTCCACCATCAAACGATTGTGAAACTGCAGCCCAAAATGGTATGGATATTAAAGCAAATAGTATACCAAGTCCAATTGACACAATAACAACATCTATCAACCAAGCAACAAATCTATCAATCCAACTAGCTAATACTATTCTTTGAGTGTTTGTTGTTGCTGTTGTTGCAGTAGTAGAAGATGGTGAATAAGAGGTGGTTTGATCAGGAGACACTCTCTTATTCCTATCTAATGCCAATACTATGACTCCTGCTATCAGAACAATAATCCCAGCAATGGTTAGGATAATGCCTGCTATTATTTCACCAAGAAAATTAACATTGACTTGATTGTTTGCACCTACAAATGGAAGGTTACCAACTAATACACCGATGCTTACTGTAGTATTTCCTAAATTGTATATGGTGATTGTATATTTTCCTGTAATATCTGGCTTAAAGGTAGTGAAAAATTGCTTTGTAAATTCATTGCTTGTCATTACTAAGCCATTTGGATTTCTAACAGTTTCTCTAAGCGTATTATTTAGTATTTGTTGTCCTTGTCCTGTGCCAGAAGTATTATTGTTATTATTGCGTTCTACGTGTATTGCTAATGATACAGGCTTAGAAGTATCTGTTACCTGAATAGTTGTATTTACTAAAGCAGATGGTCTAATTGAGACACCACTTAGAATAGTATTTTCACTCATAAATCTAACTGCAAAAGACTCAGCCCATAATGCCGAAATTATTATACCTGAAATTAATAAAGCGGCACCTATAATCAAAATAATGTAACTTCTTTGTAACATATCTCGAAGATGTGGATTACAATATATAAATGCACTAACCCACAAATAGAATTTCATCCTGTGGGCTGACTTGAGTATGTCGTATCATTTTTAATTAACCTCATTCATTTTTTCCTCCTCCAAGTAGCACTTGTTTATTAATGAACAAGCATAACAGGGCAATTAGCATTTTCACAAACATGACGAGAAACGCTTCCTAAAACTCTTACCTTAGAAATTCCTTTCAAACCAGTGCTTCCCATCATAATTAAATCTACTTTTTGCTTGTTGTTTGCAATATCTATGATGTCTTCAGCTGGGTTACCTATCACTACCTGAGTAATAAGAAGTATAAAATGAGAACTGCAATAAGCAAATAACTGCTAACCTGTTCGTCGTCGTATACGGGCCAACCTCTTGTTACGTTATTAATCACTAAATCCTGTATTGTACCTTGAGCCCATTCTAAAGCTTGTATTAGCATATCGCCCTCCAAAGGCGTGTTTGATTTCTGCATGGCGATTCTAAGTTTGTTTATTTTAAGCTCTAGTACATATCTAAGCCTCTCAGCAAAGTTAACAACCTCTTTAACGTTAGGATCAATAGTCATACTCATTTGAGATTATCAGTTAGGGTATTGTGAATATAATATATTTAAATGCCTAGATGAGACTGAGTGTAACTGCATAGGTTATTAATTCTAGACTAACCACTTTAAGTCAGTTATTTTAAACGATTTATTTACCTCTACCAGGACTAAATAATAAGAACATGAGAACCATCAATCTACAAAATATATCTCTTGGAATTATGTCTATAACTACAATCATAGCTGTTAGTATAGTATCGATTGTATCAATAACAGAATTTGGAAATTTTGGTATTGCTCAAGGTCAAGTGAATATCACATCATCATTAACACCACAGCAAAAAGCAGCAATATGTGATCCTAGTAACCCAAAGCTTAATTTCGTTAATTCTACTGAATCAGAGATATGCGGTATTCCTCCTACGCCAACAAATACGACAACAACAACACTAGCAGCTAATAATACTAGCACAACATCGTTATACGATCAAGGATATGCAAAAGGAGTAGCAGACGCCAAATCAGTTCAAATTACTACTCCTCCTACTGGCACTATGAGTCCAGACGATGTTGATTGTGATAGCAGCATTGACCCACAGGCAAGTAATCAAGATTATTGTTCAGGGTATCAGCATGGGTTTGCAGATACATACAATAATGAACTATTGGGGAAATGACTCATTCAATCATTCATTGGTTAAGTCAAAATGAAATATTCTTATACCACAACCTAGCCTAATTATAACAAAAGGATAAAGCTGACTCTGAGCTAATGATATTTATTCAAAGTGGTATTCAAAGACTTACAAAAGCTAGTTTCACACTCGCAGCACGAAAACACACGTAAAGAGTTATTTATCACAGTTCCAGTTATCGAATAGCCTATGCCTTCATCATTCCATTTCAGGTTTTTGATAGTCAATGTTTTTGTTGAGGATGATTAGGATTGACTTTAGTAGCACCTTTTTATCGCTGATAGATCAAATACGGGTAACAAATAAGACTATCCCTTGATCCACTACACCTAAATATTCTTAATGATAATGTATATTTGCACAAAGCAATTAGCCAGAAAAAGTACAATGTAGCGGCCTTGTTCATCTACTATCCATCTTCAAACTGCATTGTACTAGCTAATTGCTTTGTGTCTGTAGCGCAGTCTATTTATTTATACATTCATATCGACAGTGCATGCAGTAATATTAGTCATACACATTGACACCATCCAAATGACGTATCTCTATATGTTCTATCTCTTCTACTAGTTTTTTGCAGTATTCGAGGTTCTCGGTCCTTATGTCAGTAAGCAACCTTACGTTGATTTCTTTGCTGTCTACTTCGAAGTTTGAAGTCCAAATATGTGCAATCTTCTTAATCCTTATAGGTCCGTTGAGATCATAACAAACATCTATACTCTTTCTGAGAGACTTTGCACATGAAACGTAAAGATTTATGATATTTTCCGCTCCGTTTACAACCTTTATCTTTTGGTTTGGTGCGTAAGACTCGCTTTGTAAATACATGTCTGTATACTATCAGCTCAGTGATACGTTACAAGCATTCTGATAATGAGTTTGTTAGTCTTATGTGAAGATTATTGGTAGCTAAAAAGTTAGTTATTAGGCTCTCTGACTTGCCTAATAAATGAATAAATAACATATTCCCATTGTTTTGGCTCTTGATGTTATTCATGACATGTAAAATCCTATTTTTTAACTACCCGATGTGACTTGTACTATGCCTTTCATTGTTGTAGGATGGTATATGCAATGATACCCAAATGTACCAGTGGTGCTAGGCTTAAATGATAATTGGCTAAAACTTCCAGGTGCTATATCCCCACTTGTCGCAAATTGATTCCCATTTGGATCGTCTATAACCAATTGATGTTTAGAATCTGTTGGATTTTGGAGCTGTATAGTTTTAGCAATACCTACGTTGAAGTTCATAGTTGGGTTGATTACTCCATTGGTAGTATTTATCCATCTGTAACCTGAATGTTGTTCCTCAGCTGATAATTGAATTGCACCTGGGATTAATGGTTGTTGCTCCTGTTGCGCCACTGATGATACTACTGAGTCTGTTGTTCTATCTTTACTTTCATGTCTACCTTTCTCAGCATCTGCTCTTTGTATGTAGTATCCATTGTACAAACTCGATACCATTCCAAACAACAGTATGACTGATAGTACTGATATCAGTACTACGGTTTGAAGACTCGATATTGAACTCTTCATAGTGCAGTTACCAGACTGCTGTTATTTAGTCTGGACGTGCACATTAAAGATCAAAATTCGCTATATGTAATACAATGTAGTACGTCATATATTGTATGTGGACATCTAGAATATAGCATTATACTGTATTTACATGCATAACATATGGCTAGACTTGTCAAAAAGGAAAACAAATGCCCCCTAGAAATTAAGGTTGGGACAAAAAGTATATGGATTTGTATGTGTGGTTTAGGCAATAACCAACCATTTTGTGATGACTCACATAAGAAAACAGCAGATGAAGAAGATAATAAAATTTATGTATATAAAAAAGAAGACAATAATAGAATTGAAGTTAAGAATTGGGAAGAATGTTACAACGATGCTTGACAATACATTAAATGAATAAAGTCAAGGTAAAACAAATGTGAATATCACCGAATTCTTGCTCAGATGAGTCTTTGGAACAATTCCCAACACGTTTCCAAATAGGCCAATTGAAATAGACTCTTTTAACCAATAAGACCACTTTTCGCCAAATTTATGATGAATTGTAACTGTATAGTTTCTTTCCTGTTCTGTCTGTAGTTCATATTTAAACATTCCAGCATATCTTGATAAAAATGACAAGTGTAAAAAACATGTCTCAACATCTAATTTCCTATAGTGAAACATGATGTAATCTTTAGGTACTGATGCTGTAAATTCTTCAGCAGCAGTTCTTAATTTATCTGGTTCGGTAGCTTCAATTATAGCTTTTAGAGCCTCACTAGGCAAGGAAACACGACCAAACTTTTCAGCATACCTATCCCATTCAATATACTTTGCAAGTATTGAAGAAATAAGTGCATTTTCACTTATACCATGTTCGGAAGCATCTTTATCTAAAGCATCATCTAAGTCCTTATCTATACGAATCGTTCTTAGAACGGTTTTTTTCTTACCCTTTCCTTCTATAGTCATAGTTATGGCTAAAATTGCTATTCAATAAAGATTTTGGAGGATCTTATTTTGAACTAACAGTCGATTTCATCTGAGATAGTCGCACAATTTTATTCTTTTCATTCTTCGATACCGATAGCACGGATGGGTGAACCTGAAGTGCCTGTAAGTTTTAGAGGAGTGATTAAGAGCTTAAATTTATCATTGTTGAATCTATATAAATTACATAAATTTTCTACTACTATAATTTGATTTGATAGGAGCGTTTTATGAGCTATAAATCCGCTATCAGTACCTATATCAATGCTCGGGCAATCTATTCCTACGGCATTAACTTTCTTCTCTACCAAATACTCTGCGGCATCCTTTGATAAACCCGGATTATTTTTTATATAGTTATCTTTTTCCTTGATTTGATTTTCCCATCCTGTTGAGAAGACAACAGTGTCTTTTTCTTTTATTTCGTATTCACTATTGCGTATTATATCATCACTACTGATAGTTTCATTGGAATTCTTCTGTATTTTCATGAGTATGGCATTATTGCAAATATATCTATTGACTTCAACTTGATCTATGGTTTGCCCATTTGGATTGAAATGAAATGGAGCATCCATATGCGTTCCTGTATGAGTACTCAAAAACATAACTTCTGAAATATAACCTTGAGTGTCAAATTTTGACCATTTTATAAAAGTAGGCAACGGATATCCAGGGAAAGTTATCATATCTGAAGTAATTTCAAGTGTAAGGTCCACTATTTTCATATTTATTATCATTTTTATTGGCATTATTATTTTCTTTTGTCATTATTTATCTACATCACAAGCCATGATCTCAGTAAACCATCATTCAAGGTCCTAAGGTTACAGCAGTATATAACGACTGCATATTTCAGAGTCAACATCTTATTATGATATATTTGATGCATTTAGATTAGCAAAGTTTTATCGTTATGAGGATAGTACTAGTAGCGGTCAATAAAAGAAATGAGTTATGTAAATTCAAACGTCTATTGAGTCTTTTTTAAATGGATGTGGAAATAAATCTGTTAACTGAAATATTTCGTTTTCTTTACCTTTTAGATGAATCTTTATTTCAGGACTAAACTCATATAACACCTGTCTACAGGCCCCACAAGGAAACGTAGGCATCTGTGACGAAGAGACAATAGCCAAGTCAGTAAATGATTTATGACCTTCGCTAACTGCTTTAAATAAGGCTACTCTTTCTGCACACATACTAAGACCAGATGAGGCATTTTCGATATTTGTACCAGTAAAAATCTCACCTTCTTTAGTACGTATGGCTGCTCCGACACGAAAATGAGAATAAGGACTATATGATTTCTCTAACATCAACTTTGCATTGTGCACCAATTCACTATTTTCTTCCATGGTTTTGAGACTACATGCACTTTTAAAACTAATATCGATATATTTGTATAATACATTATCCACAAGCCACAGGAATCCTTGGCCCCTGCATTAGAGTCTCCTGGATCACCTGCACTTTTCGCATCAAGGGATTATTATGAAACTGTCTTTCTTTGGCGCATTCAGATCGTAGAACCCGCCCTAGATTCTATATGGTACTTTAATGCCTGACAGAAAGTAGTAGTCATTGCAGAGGGTCATATAGATAGCTTGGTTCATACATACCATATCTCGTCGAACCTTAAGGGAGAGATTCGATGATGATGATGTTAAGATACTATTAAAGTTCTATCAAGAGAATAAGGCAAGAAATGACTATTAACAGATAATATTATCCCATACAAAGTATTATTAGTACGTTAAGCTAGCTATATCGTACTTATATAGCTAGACATTCAAACAAATCGATAGCTAATATATTAACA
>JBJMFM010000300.1:0-4085 GCA_045808425.1 Nitrososphaeraceae archaeon
AGATGTTTGCGCTTTAGTAGTAAACCTTGAAAAAAGCCTAGGTAGTATCTCGGCGTCTATACCTGTACCTGTGTCTCTTATACTAACTACGGCTTCTTCATTTACGTCACGACCTCTTTGTACAGTAATGGTTATGCTGCCCTCTTTTGTAAATTTAATACCATTATTCAATAAATTGGCAAAAACCTGATATAACCTTGATCTATCAGCCGTTACAAGAACGTCGTCTTTAGAAGTAAGACTGATTTTTACAATATTATCATGTATCTTTTTTATGTTGCTTCCATAGTCAGCAATGACAGCTAATATAACCTCATTTACATTCAATAGCTCTTTTTTTAATTGTAATGATTGACTTTCAATTTTTGTAACATCTAAAATATCTTCTGTAAGTTGTTGCAACCGTTTCGCGTTCCTGACAATTGGATTTAATAATTCTTGATAATGTATGTTATTAGCATTATTATTATCATTGTCTTTTATTTTAGATTGAAGGATTTGAGATAATCCAAGTATAGGTTGAATAGGAGTTCTTAATTCATGAGCCGCTACATCAATAAACTCTTTTTGCATTTTATCATGCATTTTCAATTGTTCATATAACTCATTCTGTTTCCAAAGGATCTCAAAGATAGAAGCATATGACAAAATAATTGACTTGCTATTAGAGTATGTAGATAATCCTGCTGCATTATATGAATTATCTGTTGTGTCATCTTTTAATTCTACAATCATACAATGTTTTTTATCAATCAATACTAGTGTTATCTGAGTCTGCAGCTTTTCTTCAGCAATTCTAAAATCTACCAATGGGCAAGTAGCCATAGCTTCATTTATTACACGCATGATTTGTTCACTTGCTGGGATAAGTATCCTAATTTTTACTCTACGTTGTTCTGTTGCTTCCTTTAATAGCTGTAATAAGCCCATGTCTTTTTGACGTCTAAATGCGTTTGCTGTTGGAAACACCACCGATACATCGCTTCTTGACGTCTTAACATAACTCCATGCACGTTTTATTGCTTCTTTTGGATTCTGGATAATTTCGATATTAGCACTGTCAAGTCCTGCTTCAATATCTCTAATTCTCTCTTTTGCGTCAATTCCATTTTTCCATACCTCTTCAAACGAAGAATTGAAGTGACTTACATACAAGGGTTCATTACTAATTAAAAAGCTGTGGCTCATTTTACCTCGTTCGATCTTTTCAATCCTAATGGCCACTTCTTTATCTGATACACCAAAATTTATTGGCAGCATATTTTTTACGTGCTTTATTTGAAATCCTGCTTCAAGAAACAATTTGACTAACTTGATACTGTCTTTATCTACGTTGGTAATCCATCTTAGTCTATTGAACTCCCCTTCTTTTTCCTCTTCTTTTCGAAACTTGTTAACAATATTTCTATATGTGTCAAAGAAAAGGCTGTAACTCATCTCCATTCCAGCTAAACTGGAGCAAATTGATAGGTGGTCAGCTCTATTGTTTAGATCCCGTATTTGTTCTATAATTTGATCTTGACTTTCTAAAATTCTAGTTCTGATAGGTTCTAGTCCTTCTTCTATTTCTCTTATCTTTTGTTCAGCTGGTATTGAAGTATTCCATAACGTATCTTTGGTAGTGCAGCGTATCTGAATACTACACAATACGATATTTATGATATAACTTCAAATATGACAAACATCGTTCCAACTTCAAAAAACAACCAAGTAGACAAAGACTATGTAACGCCATTATTGGAGAGTTCTGTAAGCCTGAATTAGTTTATCCTTTAACTGGTAGGCCTGGAGATGTAGCAGCTAAGAAAATAAAAAGTGATTTTCTTGGAAGGTGCTGACGGTCAGGGTGGAACTCGTAAAATCGGCAAGGGTACAAGTTCAGGAAAAACTACAGTTATGGCACCAGGAACAAATGAGATAAATATTGACTTGGGTCATCATGTAGTTAGATCGGTCCAAAAGAGACTGTTACGAATGCTTTTTAACTAATAGTTATTGACCAAAATTATTCATTTAATTTTAATTATATTTTTAAATGGTAGACCTTTCAGTCGCAAAAGTTCCCTATACCTTATGTAACCTAGTTCATAAAAATTGAATTGAATTGAGTTAAAAAAGTTCTACCAATAAAATTATAGCAGAAAAAAGTATACCCGTACATAGATTGTATACAACCAATAAAAACTCTAAATCATCTATAAAGTATAGAATACGTGAGATAGAAGAAAATGACCTTAAAAGAGGAGGAGTATTGGAGGTATTAGAAAACCTAGCTCCAGTAGGAGAACTGGACAGAACCACCGCTCATAATATATATCAGCAGATTAAATCAAATCCGCTACACAAGGTTTTTGTTGCTGTTCAGGGAGATAGAAACGACGACGATGATAATCAGGGTTTGATAATAGGCACAACAACACTACTCGTTGAACCTAAGTTCATCTTTGGTGGAACAAGGTTTGGACATGTAGAAGATGTTGCAGTGAGAAAAGAATATGAAGGAATAGGTATTGGGTCTAAGCTTGTAAGACATGCTACGGAGTCAGCAGCAAAAATGGGATGTATGAAAACTGTACTATACTGTTCGGATGATCGAATGTCCTTCTATAAAAGACTAGGTTACTCATATAGGGATAACTGTATGGAAATTCAACATACATAAAATATGCATTATAAAGTATTTACATTGATCCAAGAGCAACTCTTCTGAACCTTGCAAGTCCAGGATAATGTTCATAAAGCTTTATTCGATTTATCGACAAACCCTTATGTCGTCGATAAGGTGAAATGAAATTACTCTCTTGGTGGTATGCTGTAGCACGGTTTTCGAATATCAGCTTAGTTCGATTTTCATACAGGCGCTGTCCAAAATCTATATCCTCGTAGCCATAATTCCCATTAAAATCTTCATCCCATAATCCAACATCGTAAGCATCATCGCGCCAATATGCTACATTACCTCCATGAAAACAATTGCCTGGAAAAGGGTGAATCATTAGTCGTTTAAGTTCAGGAATTCTCTTGTCCTTGAGACTACCAACCATAGTATTTGAAACACTTTGGATCTCTGGAAGCGAAGATATCGAATGAAAGTCACGAATGATGTCTTTAGGTTGAATTCCAGTAACATTCACAAATTTTCGAATTCCAATCGTTGCAATTTTGGCCGATTTGTGAAACCAGACCATATGTGATTCTAGAAAGGTACTAGGACATATCATATCTGAGTCCAGAGACACAATAACATCACCCTTCGCTACATGTATCCCAGTATTTCTAGAGCTTGCTGCTCCAAAGCCATAGTTTGAAATAGTTATTAATTTTATGTCTAATTCTCTTTTGAATTGCTCATCTATTAATCTTGCATCGATATGATTATCGTCAGCAACTATAATGACTTCAAACCTATCTCTTGAGTAAGTTTGTTTAGTTAGGCTTGCTATAGTCCTCGCAAGTATATTATGTCCTTTATTAAAGGGAATAACTATGCTCGCGAATAATTCATGCTTTACCCTTTCCTTTTTAACTTTGTGTTCTACGTCAGTGTAGTCATTATATAATCCCAATTACATATGCCTCGATGATGCATTTTGTCATCGACTAATGTCTATAACCTTTACGCTTGATATTCTACAAATGGGTATTAGCACTTCTGTGCGAAATATATCTATATACCACTAGAGCTCCTAATATCAAACATAATTCACCTGGAGTTAAAGACGTATGTTATTTTGCAGAAAGGGTTAGACACATGCTAGATGTTAAAATAAACCATCTTAGAATAGCTATGTACAGACTTAAGGGAGGAAGAAGAGAAGAAGTACTTTATGTTAATAATTAGACAATAAATCAATCTGGCCAAAATACTGTAAAAAAGCATTGAACAGTTGTGTCATTCGATACCCTAAACAAGCATAGAGAGTCAGATGCTTTTTACTGCCTGTCCTTCATTGTTCGAAGATCGCTATATGACAATACGTCAACTATCTTAATACAGGTTTTTACAATTAGTGTGTGTTTTTTTCAGCCTACAGAAACAACATTTTATAAAATCGAGTCAATGGCATGGCATATGGAATTCGGGG
>JBJMFM010000301.1:0-40785 GCA_045808425.1 Nitrososphaeraceae archaeon
TACATTTACCGGGCAGGCTTCAATGCATGCACCATCTGCTACACATATATCATAATCTACAGTTACCTCTGTACCCCATATACCTAGCTGTCCTGGTGGATCTATTGGACCCCATACTTTTATACCCTGAAAAGTACCTGCTACTTGCCTTTTCGATTTGAAACTTGGATCAATAGGTCCATCAGTCTTTGAATAATTTGTGCCACTTCCTGTTAGAGAAATAGTAGTTGTACCACTACCACCAGATGCTCCTGCTGATACTCCTCCTGTCGCAGGTGCAGTAGGAGGAGTCGAGGCAATAGGCGGTGGAGCTAAACGAGCAGAAGTCTCGCTTGACACTGAAGGAGCCGTAGCAGTTTGGCTGATAGTAGCACTTCTTGGCTTTGGATTCTTTGCCACAGGAGTTAACTCTTCTAACTTCTTTATTGCTGAGTCAAGCGAAAGCTTTTCAGACTTCTGATAATGAGCAATTAACTTATCTCCAATCTTTGAGTTTCTAATTATGGTATCTATTACCATCTTGGCATTCTGATCGGCCTTACGCCTGTAATTTGTTACCCAGTAAGGATCGCCAAAGAACTCAAGTGGCTTTAGCTGGTAGATTATGTCAACCACCTCGCCAGTTACTATTTCAACAGTAACATACAGTAAGGCGGACAACCTCTTCTGGGTTAGGGGATCTATGCCATCCTCAGACCATGTGTGAGTCACATATACTCGATCAGCATATGAGTCAACTTTGAATCCTGAGTTCCTCAAATCGTTAGTGATGCCTGAAATGTCAGAGTGCTCAGTAATCTCTACAGGAATCCTAAATAGACCTAATCTGCTGGCATGTAATGGGAAGACACCTCTTTTTGCAACGCCAGACAACATCGCCCATACTCGATCTTTAAGAAGTGCAGACATATACTAGTCATTCTGTAACTAAACAAGGGCTAAAAGGCTTTCCATTATACTTGCAATTCCGCAATTACAAATCATCTGGACAGGTCATCTCTCTAATGGCTTTGTATTTAGCTTCTAACGCGTCGGCAATTTCTGAAACATATTGCAGTGAGTACTTCGCTTTCGGAAAATACCATCTGATACCTGTTCGATGCCCAATACCATCAGTATCGTATATAATGCCCTTTTCCGATTCTACACCATAGTTATCATCAAAGCAATGTTCTCGCACTTCCAAGCCTCTCTTGGTTTTATCTTCCAATACAAAATCGCAATCAGTAGTTTCGTAAATCTGGTAAAATTGTCCCTTTTTTAAAGGGGTAACTCCTTGGCTCATTGATATATATATATTATAACATAGCTCTTATTTTTCTATCGGATTGCCTATCATATTGCCCCATTCTGTCCATGAACCATCATAGTTGCGTACAGAAGGATATCCAAGAAGATACTTCAATACAAACCAGCTATGTGATGACCTTTCGCCTATTCTACAATAACAAATTACGTGTCTATCTGGAGTTACTCCCATTTCTTGATACAGTCTTTTGAGTTCATCTATACTCTTGAACGTTCCATCTGATTCCTTTACCGCTTGGGCCCAAGGTATATTCTTTGCTCCCGGGATATGGCCCCCTCTCTGTGCATGCTCTGTAGGATATTCTGGTGGAGCAGTAATTTCACCCGAGAATTCCTTAGCCGAGCGAACATCCACAAGTACAGTTTCGCTTAATCTTTCTAACGCTCTCTTAACATCTGGTAAGTATGCCCGAACACCTTCATCAGGAGGCTGTGCAGAGTACGTTGAGGACTGCACCTTAGGCTGGTCTTTTGTGTATTCTCTTTTCTCTAACTCCCATTTCTTTCTGCCGCCGTTCATTATCCTGATCTTCTTGTGACCATAATAATTAAATACCCAAAACGCAAAAGCAGCAAACCAATTGTTGAAGTCCCCATATAGTATTAGTTCTGACTCTGGAGTCGCTCCAACTCTAGCCATAAGAGACTCGAACTGACTTTTGTTAATTATGTCGCGCCGCTCTGGGTCATTAATGTCTTTTTTCCACCAAACCAGATAAGCGCCAGGTATGTGACCTTGCTTGTATGCATTCTCCGGATCATAATCGACTTCAAGGATTCTGAGGTTAGGATTTTCTAGGTTATTTCCGACCCATTCAGTCTCACATAAGACTTCGGGATGTGAATAGGTGTTACTTAACATACTGTCACAATATCTAAAGATCAGGTACTTATATATTTGTCATACGAAGTCAAATACTCTGAAAAATAAGCCTTATCGCAGAGGCAGTTGACGTATGCCTTAACCGTGTATAGATATTAGAAAATAAAGCGCTACTCATCTCATGTGTAATTTTGCAAATATAAAATATGAAATCTCCCGAAAAAATAATTTCTTATCTATTTCAAACTAGTATAATCTAATCTAATCTAATCAAACGTCACAAAATTTGTTCTCGATTTAACGGTGTCTTTAAAACACTTAAATTATCATAATTTAGGGATAACATCGTGGGCCGGTAGTTAAGTCCGGTAGAATACCTGCCTTGCGTGCCGATTTACCCGGCAGAGGAAACGTAGGTGGTCGTGGGTTCAAATCCCACCCGGTCCATTAGATAATAAGATTATCACATTGTCAGCATCCTCGATGCATAGTAAGAATACCTCACTAAATTACAAAAATACTGTTTCTGTAAGAGCAGGTAATAAATTGAAAATATATTGCTAATGTATTGACGTACATAGTGCATCTTAGTAGCTACATAGATTGGACATTCTCATCATTTTTTATAGATATTTTCTGGCTATACGTTGAATAATAAGTTTTTTAGGCCTTTTATACAGAAAGGCTATTACTTTTAAATATCTATACCTATGTACCATTGGATTCATCGTGCCTTTACATTGATACAATAAGATCTCAAGAAGAAATTGCAAAGAAGATACTTACCACAGATACGTATCCTGTTGAAATAAAGTATGTATGCGGTATAGATATTTCTTACAAGAACAATGTTGCATATTGTTCAGCAACAATAATAAATAAGGATAGTTTAAATGCGATTGAAGATGTAAACACCACTAGTCTAGTAAATCAACCCTACGTCCCGGGTCTCTTTGTATTGAGAGAGTATGAGCCAATAATAAATACGCTAAAATTATTGAAGACCCAATTTCAGATTTTACTGATCGATGGACATGGACGTCTGCATCCCAGAAGATGTGGACTAGCTTCTTACGTAGGTGTAATGATAGATAAACCTACAATCGGCATTGCAAAGTCTCTTCTTTGCGGTTTCGTTAGAGAAGATCAATTTGTAGAATTTGGTGGAGATATTCTTGGATTCCAAATAGGAAACACTCATAAAAAGCAAATCTATATAAGCACAGGTCATAAAGTAAGCTTGGGATCAGCAATAAATATTGTCAAGGAATTAACTAAAACTGGACAATGGATTCCAGAGCCTTTGCGCATAGCAGATATTAATTCAAAAAAATTACGCCGATTATGTATCATGTGAATATTTGCGTATCTATCCGTAAGAATTAAGTTTGAGCGATTCTAATGTTAGATATTGTCATTCTTCGGTGGGACTCCAAGCGAGAAAGTAGATAAAAGCAAGTACCAACATCTTACCATGAGTATTAGGCAGACAGTATTGGAAAGAGCACGCCACCGCTGCCAAAGATGCCAGGTAAAATTTAGTGCGAGTATCCATCCTCATTTTGAACATATTAGTGGCTCTTCAAAGGATAATCGTCCAGTGAATTTGCGTGCATTATGCCCAAAGTGTTTTAAACTAGTTGAAAAAAAGGAAAATCGCAAAGGCATGGTTGATAACATTCGTAGTGTGTTCGGATCGATACTAAAAAATAAAAAATAAATTCACTAGTTGAAGAAAAGATATCTATATACGTTTGACACAGTTAAGTAAGCAACGTCTGGAGAAAGTTTAAGAATAATGATTGATGGTCTTTTCTATAACGTAAATGGAAATCGCTGCTACTTCTGTACGAAGGAAATGGGATACTCTTGAACACAAAGGTATAGCATTTCCTCCAGAATATCAACCAAGAGGAATAAGTATCACTATACGAGGTGAAAAGTTAATGCTCAATCGAGATCAGGAAGAGTTAGCGTATGCGTGGGCAAATAAAAAAGATACTCACTATGTACATGACTCTGTCTTCCAATCAAATTTTTTAATAGAGTTCAAGAAATTATTGCCTGCACAGTTTCAAGATACTGATAATATTACGGATATAGATTTTTCAGAAGCTTTTAGACTCATTGATAGAGAAAGAAAAACCAAAGATGCTGAGAAAGAGAGAATCCGCAATCTCTCGCCTGAGGAGAAAAAAAAATTATCATTGTCAAAAAGAGAAGAGAGGGAAAAATTAAAGGCAATATATGGCAAGGCCATTATTGATGGTACTGAGGTAGATATTGCGAATTGGTTGGTTGAACCTCCTGGGCTTTTTATGGGGAGAGGACAGCATCCGCTACGTGGTAAATGGAAGCCCCGCATAAGACCCCATGATGTGACTCTTAACCTTGGAGAAGATGCGCCGGTCCCAGAAGGGCCATGGCATAGGATTGTTCATGACCACTCATCCATGTGGATCGCTACATGGATGGATAAATTAACCGCAAAAAGAAAGTATGTATGGTTGCATGATTCATCAGTACTCAGACAGAACAACGATAAAGAAAAGTATGACAAGGCAGCAAAGCTTGGCAGGCATATAGATAAAGTTCAAAAAGGAATCATTAACAGAATGCTCAGAACTAGGGATGCTAATCAGAGGAAAATTGCAACTGTGTGTTACTTAATATTCAAACTTGCAATGAGAGTAGGTGATGAAAAGGATCCGGAAGAGGCCGACACTGTAGGTGCTTCGACATTACGAGTAGAACATATTAAATTCCCAAATAAGAATGGCAAGCAGTTCATAGAGTTCAATTTTTTAGGCAAAGACAGCGTTCCTTGGCAAAAAACCCTCGAAGTTAACTCTGAAGATACTAGAGGCCTTTACAATAATCTGAGATTATTCATGAATGGAAAAGAGAGTGGATCTCACATTTTCGATGGTATTACATCCGGAAAGGTAAATGCGTTTTTGCGTAGTATTGATCCAAAAAATGTTCCTGGCCTAACTGCAAAGGTGTTCAGAACCTATATTGCAACAAAAACATTAAGGGAATCTCTCATAAATCCACCAATAACAGTAAACAAGAACTCGTCACAACCAGAGAAAATATATGTTGCCAAAATTGCAAACCTTAAAGCTGCTATTACTTGCAATCATAAAAAAGGTATTGACCTAAGGAATCCTACAAGCAAGAAGACCTTAGAAAGATTTGAGGAATCAATTAGAAAGAAACGGGAGACGAGTAACAAGTTGAAAACCGAAATAGCGTCAAAGAAGTGGAAGACTGAAATTCAAAAGAGGAGGTTGGAGGAGAGGTTAAACAAAGTTGAGATGCAGCTCAAATTACAAATAGAAACACGGGATTATAACCTTGGGACCTCCTTGAGAAATTATATAGATCCACGGGTGATGAAGGATTGGCTTAACTATGTCAATCTTGACTGGAATGCAGTTTACACTGCAACACTGCGGCGGAAATTCAAGTGGGCAGAAGATTACAGCAAAGATTCAAATGCATTGCACTCAGTCCTACAAACCCCGACTGAACAGATCACTGTAGTACAAGAGGAGACACATAACGCTGCCAAAAAAGGATCTTAAAGCGGAAGTAGCTGGATCAGTCTTAGATTTACTTCTCCAATATAGAAAACAAAACGATTCTGCGTACGACCTTTTTTGGATGTTGAATTTTAAATCCTATAATAATATTCTACTAGATAACCGTACGACGGTATCCAAATAGATGGAAATAAAAAAAGCATTTAACACTTTTTTTAATTATAGCGGAGATAAGAGAGATCCTGATTAGACACCTTTTAACAGGTCTTGGACTACATTTACAAAGTCAGGTTCACTTAGGGGTGGAATATTTGCGATCTTGAGGTTATGTTCAATGTGATCTGGCCTTTTATATCCTACAAGTGGCGCGATAACAGAAGGACTAGATCGTACTATTTGAATAAGCTTTGTTACTTGATCTGATATTCCCATATAATCAGGGATTTTTACTCTTAGCAATCTGCTTTGTAATAGAGGAGCGCTGGCAAACACTTTTACATTCAACCTCTCTGCAGCTTCAAGTATGTTCAAATTCTTCTCGGATCCTACGGATTGGTTTTTAAGCAACAACGCTTCGCTATAAGCCAAGTTGTAGGGGAGTTGAATAAATCTAAACCCATGTTCACGGCCACCAACCTTAGCCGCTAAATTAATTACTTCCTCTAAAGAAAGATATTCCTTGCTGGTAGGTTCCACTCTAAAACAAGTCCATGTAGCCATTCCATAATAACGAATCTTGTTATGTGATCGGTATTTCTCATAAACGTCGAAAACCCTTGAAAGCATTTGCATGAATTCTTCTTTGTTAACATCCTCATGCCAACTTTCAAATGCATTATGGATATACATCAAATCGATAGTGCCTAAGTGCATATTCACTAGAGATTTTTCAATGCATCTTTCAATATAGCTGGGATTCATTACATTATAGCCCGAACTAATATCATTTGTCTTTATAATCCCCGTCGATATATACATCCTATGTATATAATCCAGTACGTCAATAGTAGGAAATTCCCCGTCATTTGTAATGTATCCATTTTTACTACAGATAAACAGCTGATCTCTTGATACGGTTTCGTCTCTTGTTAAGCGTAACAATGCCTTGCCTATGCTTCTTTCAGATCTCATCGCACGATAATTAATCGCCGTATCTATCACATTAACTGCACTGGAACTGATAGATTCGTAAACCGCATTTTCAACCGCTTTATCATCTTCTGTAGTTGGTTCGCCAAGATAAGTACCAAGTCCAATGCTGGACAAATGTAATCCATCGAAATTACGAAAATGGCTGGAGGGTATTCCTTTCCGAAGTGCCTGCTCTGCAAATTTTTTAGTTCCTGCACTAGCAGCATAACCATCTAAACGCGTATATGTGTTTACCATAAATTTGAAGTATCATATATATGGCTAAAATTTTAAGCTTAGGGTTTTCAATGGAGCTTTACTAAGATATCAGAGCAGGAGCTTCAGTGATGGCTTCTATCACGAATAATATATTCTATAAGCCTTGTTGAAAGCCATAAGTTGATGGAATTTTAGCTGGAGGTTTGCCAAATACTATTGCAATCTCATCATGCTCGTTGAGGTTGATGTTTCGGTAGCTTGCGTCTCCATTTATTTTATTGCCATTAACGTATACAGACATAGCATTTGTTCCATTTACTGTATTATCAAAGATTTGTGTGTTGCTCAATTTCTTCTTCCATATATCAAAGAACTGTCCTAATGTGAAGTTTCTTGTCACTGGGGACTCTATATGTATAATCCCAGAGTCATCGTGGGTATGCAGCCAATAAATGCACTTACTAGGAACAATACCAACTTGCGAGGGTACTGTATAAGGCTGACCATTGATAAATATATCAAGATGTGCATGGTTATGAAATACAAGTTGTTCAACGGCATTGCATTGTATGCCATCTATTGCCAAGGCTGCAGCGTTAGAGCCAGTCAGCAATTTAGAAGACGCCACAGCAAAGCCAATGCCTATGGCTACTGCTATTATGAGACCAATCACAACGAATCTTTTAATTTTCTTCTGCCTTACCACTTTGCTACCGCGATTTTGACGGTCTTTTTGTTTCATACTCTATCGCATCTGTAAGAACTACACACCCATTATTTATATTAATTATCGGATTTCAGAACAATATATATCGATCCGCATGATCTGGTTATGAAGGTTTCAGAATTCGTGTTTGTGATCGGCATTTTCTTTGAAGGATTGATCCGATGCTGTCATCAGTATGTACTTATTTTTAGCGAGTATTACCATCGTATTATCAACAACAATGCCTAACACATAGAATTCACTGATTCACTCATGTTACAAGCTAACAAAATGAATTTGATTTTCAATATAAAGTAAATCGCTCTTGTATTGAAGACCAGTGAGCATTACTGACATGGGATTTGTCATTAGTCGACATTTTTGAGATTCATTTTAGCACAGGCATAAATAGTCAATAGGCAAATATCAAAGTAAAAGATGAAATAAATTATGAAGACTGTGCACATTCATGAGCAAACATATGTTAGACTTACATCTATACTCGAAGATGTAATGCATTCCACAAGGCGTGATATTAATTATGATGATATAATTAACGAACTGATAGACATATACCAGGAGAACAAATGGGGACATATTGGTTCTGATGTAGGCGGCGGTTGATATCATCATAGCCCCAATAAAATGGAAAAGGCTTTTGCAATCCATAAAAAGAAATAACATTAATGTTAGACAAGCGCAAATAAGATGTTTTAAATAAGTACGTAAATCGATTTAGCAGGCTCCATCAAATTTGATGTGTATATGCAGGATAATGAGTGAAAAGAAAAATTGCTTTAAAATAAGATCCGTAGTTAATCTGAAGATTATAGTTCTTGTTTAGAAGACTAGTGACTAGCGTGATAGTGATGGGAATTAACCCACACATCACTTATGATGCAATTACGCTTTATATCAGAATATTTGCGCAGTATTCCTATAGTTGGGATATATCATTTAAAAATACGCAAGCAACCAATGAACTTATGAATATTGTAAAGATCGTGAAGTCAGGAAATGAATTTTTCACATATATTTATGATGAAGATCTCAATCTGATTGAATCAGAGTCATTTGCAGACAATTATACAACAAATTTCTATCTTCAGACACTACCAAGGAAATTTAAAATTAGAAAAGCACTATTAGTGATAGAGGATAAAAACAGAAACACTGTTGATTTGCTAATTGCAGAAAACGAAGATTCATTCTTTATTAGGTAGAGTCTATCATGTTTGTTATTCTATTTTTTGCTTTTCTCATATTGCTTGACTTCTGTGCGATATCAGGATTCGCTTTGTTCTGAATCATAAAATTTCTTTTTGCAGCTGCTACTCTTACTACACTGTGACAAATTGGACATTCGGCCCATCTACGCCTACCGAAATATTGCCATTGAAATGAGCATTTTATGTAGGTACATGTGACCCAAACACCTCGCCCTGGCCCCTTTATCCAATCATCTTGCAGAGGTTTACGGGATCGACGTGCTGAGCGTGGCACAATACTGTTTGAAAGGTGGTTATTTGGAAGATATTCCTTCATGAATGATAAATAGATATTTTTCCAATCTATTAAATGAATGTATATTTGATTGCTTACCTATACCATTGATCAATATATATGATCGTCTATCTCTGCGGTCAACAGTACACTGCGTATAAATCCAATTATACGTCTCTTATGGACAGTGTTGAGTTCAACTATATTTTCATGTTTTTTCGCGCTATGGAATTCCCATGGCTGTTCATCAGGTATATAGTTAGGGGCTGAACAAGATCTAAACAAGTTGTCAATTGCTGTATAGTATATACACTATATTCTGTTATCGGATATCTGAATTGTTGGGCAAACGACAGTTCACTATTCAAACTAGCAAAGAGATGATTCCAGTCGAAGGACAAGCACATAGAAACGTGGCCGTCAAATACTTAATGAAAAGGCGTAGGTCGCTACTTATGACAAAGGATCTACAAAAGGTCGAGCGGCTATATTCTGATCTGCCAGACACTATTAAAATCATCGGGAAGCAAATTACACGCTCATACGCTGTAAAGTGGGAGAGACAAGGGATAGAAGATTACCAAGGTTCACGCTTTGTATTTACAATACTAGAGAAGGATAAGGAAGGCGACTAACACAGTATTAACAAAATTTATAATGACCTATAGATAAGTTCAAATAATAACATATTAGATCTGATTGCAAAACTATACATAGACGCTCGAGGATAAATGGAATTGAATTAATGTTTTTCCGGTCATATTAGTAGTTATGGATGAGTACAACAAACGTTGAATTCGTTAAACATCAAACATCATCAGGTGCCATGCAATAGAATATCAGTTTATACAAGACAATGACGTATTGGATTCAATAAAAACGCTCTGCGATCTTCGATGGTGATTCAGGGTTTCCGAATTCATTTGAGAATGCTGAATATAAGTTGATTGTCTGCCCGTGCTTTATCCGAACATTTGCTATAGGTCTTATAGCTGTCCTATATTCATCCGTGAGTGCCATCAGCTCCTCTGCTAGTCTATCAGCCAACAATATGTGAAAGTTATCGCCTATATCCATAACTCGACGAGCTAGTATAATTCCCGGCCCCCATACATTTTGATTATCTCTTATATCATTAACTACGAATACTGTACCGGAGGCTAGACCTATTCGAACACCGATTGTGTCCTCAGTGGGCTTACCGCGGTTGTATATTCGAAGACTTCGGTGAAGCTGGATGCTAAGTTGAAATGGTAATTCTGGGTTCAATAGAAATCCTATAGCCATTCCATCTCCCGTTGGTAGTATGATTTTCTTTTCCTTGGGTGATCTGTAGTAAGCCTCGCAGGAGCCGATCATTTTATTTAGGATGGCAATTTTTTCCATCTGTTTCTTGACAGATAATGAGGGATCAGAAAGGCTGACAATGTCTATAAAGAAAAAATTCACGTTAACAACCTCTGATGGCAGTCCAATTTCTGATATGTTCGAACCATACACACCTGAAAGTTTTTTGTACGTTTCTAAGCAGCTTTGACTGTCAAACGTAAAGTCAGAGTCTAGTATAGGTCTCCCGAAAATTGATCTTCCACACAGCATACAGGTTAATGAAGACGACTGATCAGCAAATGACAAAGAACCATCATCGGAAATTTTGAAGTTGATCCAAGATGGAGTATGTCGATGACCTTTAATCGATAGTAATCTTATACTTCTAGTTAAAGATCCATTGTATTCTTCGAGTTTCATTTCAATTATACCATCAAGGATGGAACTTAGTGCATTGCTAAACTGTTCATTTGTGGGTGTAGTAAGTGTAAAAATTGCTGCCGCTTCTGCGTCCTTGAGAACAAAAGAGATAGCATTGACAAATTTCAACACAGCATTTTCCCCGAATATGGCTACAAGGTGTGTAAGTGAATCAACTATTACGCGAATTGACCTGTCGCCGGGGGACAGGAAGTCAGGAGCAATGGAATCGACTGAACGCTTATGATCAGTGTATATATTATCATCATAACTACTATTATCACCACGTCCATATTCCCTTATTCGTATTATGGTGTCACGAATTTCTGTAAGAGTCATCGCTAGTTTGTCACTTCTGATACCGTTGTCTGACTGCTCTATTGTTCTGTCTTCCTGCTCAGCGTCCGTGGATTTGTCGTAAACTTTGATATTTGAAATAGAAACTGAATGTGAAGTTAAATATCGTTGCTGATTATCGGCTGGTGTGTTATGGAGATATGGGTTTATAAACTTAGAATTTCGGTCTAAGTTTAACTTTTCAACACTAGAGAATTGATTTCTAAATTGCTTATTGGTCAAACTAGAGCTTACATAAATACAATAGTCTCCATCAAAAAGTCCTTCTGCAAAGAATTGCCTGCAGTAGACGGTTTTTCCTGATCCAGACGGACCCGTGATAAGTATGAGGCTTTGGGGCATATCTCCTTTATCTAGTAGGTCGGATACTCCAGGAATGTGCATTATTCACACTTTCAATCTTGTTCTCTATATACTTTTTATGTTTAATTGCAAAAACTAAGTCCTGCCTCGTATCGCCTCAATTGTCTTGGTCAGTTCTTCAAACTTCTGTGCAAATGGATGATTGGGGAATTTTATTACCGTAAGGAATTCCTTGTTGGTAAATTGGATATCGCAATAGCAAGAGATAGCAGAAATTACTTCCATCCTAGCTTCACTAGCAAGAGTATTGGCAGTTATGGTCAAATCCTCTTTTTGTTGTTCCATCATAACAGATGTATGATGATCTGAGCCACGACCTGAGTCCGACTCCTTCGTTTGCGTGTTTGTTACATGCATTGGGGTGCAATAGCCAGCCACCCTGTTCATTATAAGATAAGATCTGGCGCCAAATTTTGTGAACGATCCGTATATTTCTTCTGCCATCTTCGTTGTACCCTCTATGTCAAGATCACCCATTTTAAGCGTTAGAAAGAGCGTGTCTGCAACAGCTAACGCATTTATTGACCAGTATCTAATACCAGGGCTAGTATCAATTATGATATAGTCCGCGTCATGAAGAGAAATCAGCTGTTCTCTCAATAGGATAAACCTCCGAAGTAACTGTATTTTTGAACTTTCCTGTTTTCCACCACCGCCCTCAAGTCTGTATATTTCTTCCTTCTTCGGACTGGAGAAACCAACCCATAGTTTACCGCTTATTTTCTCTTTTCCTCCTTCATGTGATAACATTGATTCTTTATTGTAGGTATTAGTTAGAGATATCTCCTCTATTGCAGACGTAACGTCCATTATTATATCCCTGACCTCTGCAGTACCGTTTAGAAAGTCGTTAATCCATCTTTTTGGATTCTTATCAAAATAAGAGTGGAGACTCGGTGCATAAACGTCAAGATCTAACAAGAAAACTCGGTAACCTTTTTTTGCCAGCAAAGCCGCGAGGTTGGCGGCTATTGTAGTCTTTCCCGTGCCCCCTTTGTAGGAATGAAAAGCAATGCAGCTGGCCATTCAGTACAGAGATGCTTATTAATACTCTCATATATAGCGTTGGGTCTCATAAATTGTTAGAGCGAAAGTAGCTGCAAAACAACAAATAGCCCAACAAGTTGAGAAGGATACAGTGACATTAGTGTCATGTATGTATTCTATCTGAGGTGTTTAAGCTTGCAAAAGTAAGCGAAATAAAGGATTGTTAAGTAAAAAATATGCACCAGATATGATGGCAACACCGCACCCAATTATTGCGAGTTAGCTCATTATACGATATCCATTACTTCGTATAACAAGAGAATTTAAGGTATTGTGTATCAAAAATAATGATAATTACTACCTTTCTCATCAAAAAAATCAGAATGAACTATCTTCATAAAAAAGCAGTCTCTGATAAATTTGTAGTCTATAAGAGAACCACAGGATCATTATAGTGAAGCACATATAGTTTGGGAAATCAGTAGGACTGTTTTATTGCCACTTCGAAGAGAATGAAATCTGATGCCATAGAGAATCATAATAACAATTGAAGTTTCTTACATCAAGTATGCATTAGGCTTATATTCTATTAATATATTATGTGTCACCAATTAACTAGTGAATGCAGTTTGTTCAGATATCCGATCTGCACATTGGAGGTCTTTTTAAAAAAGATGTCTTTGATACTATTGTAGAAGAAGTCAACAGTCTGAATCCCACTGCAATAATTATTTCAGGAGATCTGACAGACGATGGTTTGATATTTCAATTTCAGCAGGCGCGTTCGGAAATCAAGAAATTGAATTGTCCTAATTTAATAGTTTTTCCAGGAAACCACGACTATCGCCATACAGGCTATCTCCTATTTAAAAAATTCTTTTCCTCAAAACAGGTCTACGAGTTTGATGATGTAGTCGTGCTTACCGTCGGAACTGCTAGACCAGACAGGGACGAAGGCGAGGTGGGACATAGACAGAATCTTTGGATGGAAGAATCCCTAAAGAAACATAATGGTAAAACCAAGATTGTGGCAATGCATCATCATCTGATTGCGATACCTGATACAGGATATGCGAATGTTGTTGGTATCCTGGATGCAGGAGATACTCTTAGAGCATGCTTAGAATCTAAAGTAGACTTAGTTCTGTGTGGCCATAAACATAGACCATGGCTTTGGAACCTGGGCTCTTTGAAAATTGCATATGCCGGAACCGCATGTTCATGGAGATATAGAGGTGTTTTTGAAGACACATATAACATAATTGAAACTAAGAACGGGAAAGTTAATGTCGATATAAAGATAGTGGGAGGGAAGAGAACGCCTCTTTCTGATGTAGTAAAAAGATATGATCAACATGCAAAACCCCCAGACACACAATGATTAATTGAATAGTGTGTAAGTACATATCATCGTAATAAAATGGAACAAATCACAAACTACAATACAGTGAACATGGTTATACATCATATTAAGAATCAATAACCCATTTCTTAGCTGGATTATCACTGTTGATGAAGAGGATTGGTAAATGTATATAACCGTGAATGCCGCTCTCAAACTAATTGGGGTTTTCAGTATAACCGTTTGCAGGACCGAAAAATATAATCTACTAATGATAGTGAAATTTAAATGAACCACAGATAGCCAACCTTAGACGTGAGTATATGATCTAATAAATCTTCAAGCTAATACTAATCTCTTCAAGGAGTAGCTGTTATATGACGAAATCAATAGCCGACAAAATAAAATAGCTATTATCTTATTTTTCTAAGGTTGTTCGTAAGAAGGCTAGAGGGATTCAGAGTATCGTTCATTGATTGTTCTCACAGTACTTTCGTTGCCGTACGCGAACCGCAAATAAGCAGCACGGAATTTAGAGCATTCTGTACAGAATGCAATATCTATAGAGAGATAAAGGAGTTTAGAAAGGGTAAATTCATACTTATACAGATTTAAGATTTTATCTGAACGTACTTAGTCTGGTTGAGACTCAACAATGCAGTATGTTAATGTAATGCTCGCTTAAGACCTCCAAACAGCCGGGCAGCCACCCTAATGTAGTGGCTGGAATCAACCTAAAAGCCTTTCTTTACAGCGTACAGTATAAAGCCACATTCTTCACATGAATAATATAAACTGTCAAAATCAGATAGTAAAATCATAGTATCATAACATCTAGGACATTCAATTTCATGTTCTATATCTCTGCGTATCTCTTGTTTCTGCAACCGTACTTCTCCAGCTCTTTCTAGCTCAATAAAATCCTGTGTTTCTGCACTGCTCTCTAACTCTGCATCTACCATAATTATATCGAAATATGTATAATATTCTTATAATTTATTATATGAAACACTTCGTGGAGAGTGGGGGGCCTAGGAGTTTTCCCTTATGCTATGGACTGAAATAATCTCCTAGAGGCATGAGTGTATGCGACCCTAGCTTTGTTCACAATATAACTAATATATATATGAATATATATCTATTTTAATTCTGTAAGCTGAATATCCCATCAAAGTTGTTCCAGTTCATATGACGGTTTTTGGCCCGTTACTCGAAAACAAGAACGTAAGGTTAAATTAAATACTGACCATGACATATATTGTTGCGATTATGAAAGCAACTCTCGAACGTATTTTTCTGTTTGCACTAATAGCAGCCACCCTACTGGCTATCATTCTAGCGCCGTTTATGGTTCATTAGTACAAAATGATTTTATAACTATGATAAGTAAACGTCCGATCCTCATGCTGTTAGAGGTAGTCTCGTATCGTATTGTTCTCGTGAATGTGATGAAAAATGTTTATTGTGGTCAATCATGATTGAAGAAGAGGAATTCATAAGATTTTGCTGCAATATATATTTGGTCGATTTATTCTTAAGTCTCCATAATGTGTAGTGCTTTATAAAACTAAAATCTAAAATCCAAACATACAGATATAAGGATTTGATACTAAAATACCACGTAACATTTTAAAGTCTATTTTTTGGTTTTAAGTGTATGTCATCTCCACGGCCAGGGATAAATGTAATTTATTCTTCTGCCAATTTACCGCAGTTAAAATCGCCTTATTTGATTTGTGGTTTTCCTGGAAGCGGTTATGTTGGAAAGATGGCGGTCGATCATTTAATACAAGAATTGCACGCCAAACATCTTGCTGATATTTACTCGTCTTCCTTTCCTCCACAGATCACGATCAGAAATGATGGAATAGCAGAACTAATGAAAAATAGCATTTTTTATTCAGAGAGTACAACTATTTCGGATAAAAGTCTCCTATTGCTAACGGGGGATTCACAACCTTCAAACTCTGATTCTGAGTATGGTCTCGCTGAGGAGATATTAGATATCGCATCCAGATTTAACTCGCAGACGGTTTTTACTTTGGCAGCCTATGTCACGGGCGTTTTCATAGACAAACCACGTATTTTTGGAACAGCTACTCACGCTAATATTGTGAGATCTTTTCATGAAACAAATATCTTATCTATGGACGGAGGTAGCATAACCGGCATGAATGGCATTATAATTGGTATTGCAAAGCTTCGTGGACTAAAAGGTACCTGTTTGCTAGGAGAAACGTCCGGCTATGTGGTTGATGCCAAGGCTTCAAAAGCTATTTTGGAAAGTTTGGTTTCAGTAATCGGAATCAAGATAGACATGACTAACATTGAGAAAAGAGCAAAAGATACAGAAATGTTAATACAGACTATTGAACAACAAGTAGCAGGAAGAGCGGGTAGAGTATCAGAAGGTCAACAGCAGTCTAACTTACCACACAGACCACCTGATACTGGATACATCAGCTAGCTTGCTGAATCCTCATTTGTTTGATAGATGTCATGATGCAAGAAATGATTTTTATCAGTCTGAATCAGAATTTATATTAAGAACATGTCGATGTTATCTAAGTAATCAATCTGAACATATGAAACTATCGAAGCCGAAGCCTACATATGTAGTAGTTGGCATACTGCATAAACAAGTTAAGATAGATAAAAAAATTACAATTTCTTAAGCTTACCATATCTTCCAATGCTCAAACTATTTTCTCCACGGAATGTCTGAGTGTATCCATTCTCAATAGAAACCGTATCACCTTCTTTTACACTTCTAATTTGATCATCCCATAATGAAAGTTTAATATTCCCTGTTTCGTCTGAAATTATTGCGTCTGCAACCTGAGCTGTACCACCTGCTCTAAGGTTTACTGTCCTTGGTTCCGAAATACTGTCAATGTTTGCCTTTACATTAACTTCTCGGTCACCTGGTTTTAGCTCATTGATCTTCTTTAGACCACCCATGTTATTTTCTCTTATTAAATTTTAACTTACAGGTATAATAAAGATTCCTAGTTTTGTAATTTCTTTATCAGGAGAGTGTACTGTATTGTACTTTGATCTCATGAATGCTTTTTGAATGATATTTTATGCATAATTTGTAGGTGGCTATTGTTTGATCATTGACGTTCTTAAAGTAACTTCAAGTTAACATTAACAATTAGTATAACATTAAGAGAACCAGTTAGTGTCTTGAGCGTATCTAGTTTTGCTGTTTCTTCTTTGTCTCTCTCTTTAAATAAGTTTCTATATATACTTGTTTAATAAAATGTGTCGAAGAGTAACTCTGAAATAAGGATTCAAAGAAGCACATAGCTGGAGGGATAGCGAAGCTAGGTCAAACGCGCAGGACTCAAGATTTTATAAGCATTTTCCGCGCAAAACAAGCCCTATGTGAGATCCCGTCCCTCAGGGGTACGTGGGTTCAAATCCCACTCCCTCCACTTCTATTAATAGAATTCAGGATATGCCACAGGCCTCGTTAACCTTAGAGCTGCTAATAGATTATAACGAGATATCAGAATTGTAGGTTTAATTTGATATATATATCATTAGTGACCATAGAAATGATGATAGCGACGATAATCCTTTTGCGTGCAAGGATTTAGTTGTATTGTGATGAAATGAGCCATAGTAAATCCAATATAAAGAACTGGCGAGTAAAGCAATCAATGCGTTCGATTATCAATATATTAACATTTCATCGATTAGTTGAATTTATGTTGTACGTCCAAGAGATAATTTTTTGCTTCAAAATTCTTAAATTATGCAGTATTATTAATCAGTATGATGGATACAAACGGCAATACAATTGACGATTGGCAGGTTTTGGTAAATAAGCCAGTATTCGCTAGCGATGGAAAAGAGGTGGGAATCGTTCGTTCGATTCAAACCAACAATCTTATAATATCCTATGGTCCGGTGACCCCCGACAAATATCTTATCCCAAAAAGCTCTATAAAGAACTTCACGAATGGCGTATTGTATTTAAACGACGGCTCCGAATTTATCGAAAACAATTACAGATTCGAATGATATTATAAACGGTTAAAAGAAATAATCTCTATTCATTATTTAATATGTCCGAAAAAACCGAGAAAACCACTGTCAAGATACCTGATGTTGCATCTCAACCATCGTCTGCAATTTTGAAATCAAAGTATGAGCAGTTTCTTCAAGAAGCGGCCAGTCTATTTCCAAAAGTAGATCAAAAGCTATTGATGAATATTCTTCAGTTTGAGGTTACGTACGATGATTGGGAAGGTAGCGTTCTACTGAAAATAGTTTATCCTGCAGATAAAGTAGATTTGAATGCTAAAAAAGACTTCATATACAATAGATATCAACGTGTACCAACAATAGAAGCGGATAAAACGCTTAGGTTCAAAGGTATACGCATCTATATTGAACAACTCGAAAAAATCTTGATGGAGGATCCTGATATACAATATATTACTGGTTCGGCCACGTTGGCTCCTTCAGATGCATATTCAGCATAATCTAATTGCTCGATTCTTGCTATAAATATTATCGCTGTAAATATTGTATGTTATGAGCAATATGCTCTCAAACCCCCGGCCGCAAATACCGAAAACCAGCGAGAGTAAGTATCCCGCTATAGCGTTAAATGACCAAATGCCTTGATCATGAAATCCTTAGTGGTGATTGAGTCAGCACATACAAGTCGTGACATATAACTTTGAAATTTTAGAGTTGATCGTTTATAGAAATCTATTAAGTTATACATCCAGGATGTGGATGAAACACCTGCGCTATTGTCGAGGAAACTTGCATAATTATGCTCTAGATTACGATTTGAGGAAAAACAGCTTATCTACATACATTGATTTGTAAGTGTGACTCCTTTGGTATTGATTGTAGAATAAAGCTCAGGTAATGAATATGCGAATCCTATGTGTACACAGTCTGAGCTCTCATCCAATAGACATTGCAGTTCATCATTCTTCAACAAAACTTCTGCGATCCTATTTCGTTTATTGTCCTTTAGTATTACGCGGTCACTATCCACGGCGATCTTTTCTATTAAAGGAGCATGTTTGGCAAATGCTTCATACTTTTCCATCATCTCCTCAATCATACTTGTAAGGTACCCTGAGAAACTTGTTATACCTTTTAGTTCTAACTCCTTTCTGCTTTTTTCATAGACTTCAAAGAACTTCTTATATACATTTTCGCTTACCGTTATAGATTTGAAGCCTGCTTTAGGCATAACGGTACGGTAACCTATGGAATGATATAAGGGTTATTCCAACTAAGGAAGACCACGCTTTTTTTGTGCATCGCTAATGCTTTCGTTATTTAATTGTGATTCCAGAAAAAGATTGTTATACTTGGCATAGTACTTAGCAAAGATGATGTAAAGAAATTTGAATCGCCAACTGTTCAATTCCAGAGCTAATATATATGAGAACATAGTAAGAATGATGTAGATCGTGCACTAGTTAACTTGGTGTTTGATTAGAAGACAAGATTAGAATTATCTTAAAAAGAAAACGTATGCTTAATAGTATGATAAGAAATGAGAATCAAATCCTATTACATCGCACGGTTAGCCTGAGCTGACGCCTCTGATGCTGTAAAGCAAATTTGCACCAATCAGTCAAAACGTGAAACCGATTTGACTAACACAGATTTGAAAGTTTTCTAAAGGTGAAAGGTAGACTTATCCATGAGTTAGAGGATATTATTTAGAGAAACAAACATAGTATCCATAGCTCAGACTTGAACTATTAGATGTAGCTTGTTACAAATACCTAGGCTAGGTTAAAAATGCTTTTTATCCTTTGCCGCTTAGGAAATCATTAAAAATATGTCATTTTATTAGGATTTCTTTAATTTCTCGGGCTTAGATAGAATTTTCTGATTTCTAGAAAAACTATGGATAATAAAAGACTCTGCAAGCTCATGATTTGATGGAACCCAATGAACGCATGCATTCTGAGGGTAGTCTAAACGATCATAATGATGGTACATATTGTAATCAATGTCAGAGCGATACAGTGATTTTTGATATGGTCTCTAGCGAGTTTGTTTGTAGTTCATGTGGATGTGTGGCCAATGATAAGTTCTTTAATGGTGAACATAACAATGGATTTCATAATCCATCTGAATACAGTGATAGGTCTAGGACTGGTATGCCTGAGTCCTTAGCTATTCATCACAAAGGATTATCTACTTTAATCGGAATGGGCGACACTGATGCAAGGGGTAAGGCTCTGGAGCCTGCACAGAGAATGAAAATGCAGAGACTACGGACATGGAACAACAGATCTCAGCTCAATGATTCTATCTCCAGGAATTTAGAAAAAGCTCTAAAATTTCTGAATAATTTTGGCGACAAGCTTTATCTTAGTCAAGCAGTACTAGAAAGCGCCGCGTATATCTATAGAAAGGCAGCAATAAAGAGGCTAGCAAAGGGGAGATCCACGCTGGGGTTAGTAGGAGCCGCCCTTTATGCAGCATGTAGGGAGACCGCAACACCAAAAACCATCTCAGACGTTGCAGCAGTTTGCAATCTTTCTAGCAAGGATGTAATGTCTCATTATAAGTTGATATTAAGAGAACTTGCTTTGCAAATGCCCGTGCTTCACGGACCAGATTATGTTACTTTAATTGCAAACAGATTAAACTTAAGCGAAAAGACGAAGCGTGAAGCGCTAAAAATCTATTCACAGGTACAGCAGAGCAGGATCTCGATAGGCAAAAATCCAAGGGCACTTGCTGGAGCTGTAATTTACTTGGCATCACAAAACTGCAATGAGTTCCTAAGACAGGTAGAGATATGTCAGGTTGCTGATATATCCACAGTCTCCCTGAGAAAGCGTTGCAAAGAAATCAAAGCAAATCTAGATGTGTGATTGGCTTAGAATACATGCTTTGATAACTGCACGCCATTCCGGATCGATAGTAATTGATTGGCACATATAAATAAATGTCCTGCTGTGAAATTCGGATATGGTTCCTTACATGAAAATAATGTCATTATCATACCGTCATGATCAATTTTGAAACGCTGACAAGGTTGATGTCCTCTCACAATAACCTTCGTTTGAGATATTTTTAGCCATTTCTTTGAAATCTCCGGCCCAAACAGCCTACCGAAGCCTCTTTTCGAATAACTCCAATCATCTTTGCCAGAGGAATGGGGCCAAGGATCGTTCCATAATATTTCTTCCATTATGCGATTACGAATATGAGTATCCTGCGCAATAGCGATTGATTTTCTAAAATCGCTTATCAATTCTATGTCGTTTGTAGGCAGTCCTCCATGAACCAATAGCAATCGGTTTTCTACCACCGCCGCAAGTGTAAGTAGGCTAAAAAATTTCAATATCTTCTTGTGATAGATCAGTCTTCCCCAATATTCTCCGTAACGCTGCAGGATCCTATACGGTAAGTCATGGGACGAAAAAGGAAACTCAACAGGGGCCTCATGGTTTCCTCGCATTAATACAATTGAATCTGGATATTTTTGCTTCAAATAGCAAATCATATATAATACGCCAATTGAATCGTTTCCTCTGTCCACATAATCACCTAAAAAGATTATCTTGTTATTAGCGTTCATCAGAAATTCTTCAAAATCAATATCATCCAGAATTTTAAAAAGTGACTTCAAATCTCCATGGACATCACCTATCAGTACGAGTTTTTCTGGAATTCGAAGGTCTAGCATACCTGCGTTAACATGTCCTCCCGCGATCGCATGTCGTTCTCTTTGCAGTTGCATGACCTCAATAGCTTTATCTATAACCTGAATAAAATCAGGGAACTTTAAATTTATCGACGACCGCTGGACTCCTAGTACCAAAATGATTCAATCCTGATCAGATGGACCCATACACAGACAGTTGCACACACCAAGAACCTTTGATCTTTATATTCTTGCGATAGAATATTATCGTTTGGACTTTGTATATAAGCGCCACATATTCACATACAAAAATCTTCTATCTTCTTCTTGAATTAAAAAGTATGTTTAGTATTAAAAGCGATACGTATCGAGTTAATTGCAGTTCATATATTGCCACTAGATACAACGGGCTGGAGTAATAGGGGATGGTTAGAGATAATACAGTTCATCCTCCTAATGTGCGAGAATGGGGCCAGGAAGACTCATGTGATGTATAAGTGTAACCTGAATTCCAAGCAAATTAATGAATATCTGAACTTTCTTCTAGAATGCGGAATGCTAGAAAAGACACAGGAACGTCCAAACTCGAAGCGTTATATTTATAGAACGCGTGAATTAGGTATGAAATTCATAAGCGGTTATAAGCAACTCGCTGAACTTTTTAGTAAGCCGCCTCCACAGTCAATAACATAATTATTTACCCGTAATTCCTGGTGAACGATATTTCTATCTAATAGTTCCATTCACATTAAATGAAATGTGAGTTTAGTCTTATTGTAAAAGAATGAAGAATCGTAGTCGGTACGAAGTGATAGCAGCAATTCTCAAATCTGCTAGCAAGGAAGAAACCAGAACTAAAATAATGTATAAAGCTATGCTAAGTAATGACCAGTGCAAAATTTATATCGATTCTCTACTTCACAGTGGTCTAATACAAGAAGTCGCCAATGGTAACAAAATGGTGTACAGAATTACATACAAAGGCAACAAATTCCTATCGTATTATGACCAAATGAAAGAACTGTTACCAGTTGGGATCGAGGAAAATCTTGCCGGGGAGTATTACCATTTGAGTGTATAATTATCTAAACTACAGGATCAAGTTTTATCCTGTTGCTTCCTGTGGATGCATATGGGAGAACAGCGCAAAGATGTCGCCGTGGGATCAACGACTGCAAAAACAATGAGCCATTTAATATAAGAAATCTTAGATGCACATCAGATATTTCTGTAAGAGATTCTCGTGTGCTTTGCGAATGGCGACTTACAATCAGAGACAGATCAGTGTTTGCTCTAATAAATGGCAATAATTCCCTTCTATTGATTTCCCTAGATCTATACATTTTCTGGGCTATATTTGCGCCCATTATATTCAATAAAAGCTTATTTGGATATTCTTGCTTTGTTTTAATAATAACATCGCGGAAAAATTCAAAGTGTTTATCTAGGGGGCCGTACTCCCGTGATGGTTCTGCATTGTGATCTGACTTCTCCTCCATTTTCCCAACGTGACAGAAAATCTTGATGAGTCTGCTTTCATATATGTTCGAATCTCGTTCTAATTTTAGGTAAGACATAACTTCTTCAGGACCCATGCCATCAAATGGATGAAATAAAATTGGATTGCACGTCCGAATAAAATTTGACATAATTGAGGATAAAAATGCCATGGCAACCCCTGTATTTACATTGGATTCCATGTCTATGAGGATAACACCTTTCTTTATGAAACCCCCTCCTAGAATATCATCAAGTTCCTGATATCCACTTGTAATATAATGACCCTCAGAAAGCGATGACAATGTACTTTCTGCTTTATTAAATCGGACCCGGGATGACGCGATTGCAAAATCGTCTGGCTGATAAGCCGCATAACTTCTAAAGATACCGTCATTCAGTGAATAGATGTATGATGGTTTATTTATCATGATTCCGCGCAATTTTGAAAGAAAGATTTGCCTTATCGGCATGTTATCATAGAATTTGCGTTCCAACTCCACTATTCCATCTACAAGAAAATCTAGAGTTGTGTCATTTGGATCCTCGCTAATGAAAATCAATTTAGCTCCTGCTCTTTCACGCCAAATTTGCAATACCCGTTCATTGTTTAACCGTGCCTCTTTATCCATAAAAGATGCTATTGCATCCCAACTATCTATAATAATTATAGGTGCCTTCACATCCATCAACTGGTTTGTGATTCTCTCAAAAAGTGATTCAGGCTCATCGAGACGAGCATCCTCAAAACTTGATAGGTTATAACTCTGACCTGATATCTCATCTGACTCAGATATCTTTGGTCTGCCAATAAATTTTCCAAGCCATGGATAATATAGAAAAAGTTGCTTGGGAGAAATCCTTGTAGAAATATAGAAAAAGTTGCTTTTTACTTTCAACGCTCTTAGAATAGTAAGGGAAAGCGTAGTTTTTCCCGTTCCTGCGGAGCCTTTGATAAGCAAAGAATATGTATTACGTTGAACAAATTGCATCAGCTCATATGGGATACCAATCCATTTTTCAACTTCATGTCTATTTTTCGAGCTTTTTACATTTACTCGCATTCAATAAGCATGTTCCAGTAGTAATAATAATTCTTTCTGATCTTTGCCAAACTGGCAATACTGACAAATTTTCTTCCTTCGAATATGCTTCGTAAAAAAGAGAATTCAATTCATATTGTAAAGCATCATCGAAGTTCTGATTTAGTAACTTCCTATCTAATGCCAAATGAAGGTTGAATATTGATTTTTTATTAGATCTATGAAGCGCTTTGTTTTTGCATGCGCAATGCATCAATAAGTCCCTCTGCGTAGCCCATACTTAAAATAGCCAACTCAAATTTTCCCTGTTTCAAAAACCGTTCTGCATCGTCAATATAATATTCTGCGTTGTCAAGTATTTCAACAGATCCCTTATCTACTAAGACATTATTTTCTTTCTTGATCATAGATTTTATTTGATTCACTGCCTGTTTAGCTTTGGGAGCATATTTTACAACCATGTTCACAGATAGCTTCTGGATTTTTGCAGTATTGTCTGCAGGTTCATCAAAATTAACGGTTAAGGTTTTGACTGCATCTAGCTCGGTAAAATGAAGCGACGCTGTTACTATTATTGAATGAGGACCTGAACCGTGATCAGTATTAATTAATGATTTTACTTTTCCAGATTCAATCCGTTGCTGTCCTGTGCCGATCCTAGACGCGATAATTACAAATGTTTCCTCTGAGAATGCCCCATTTTTTATATCTTCTTCTGCTTGTAACATTCTCTCGAAAAAATACGTCGGATCAAGAAAAAATAATTTACCATTATTATTAGCATATTCCGTCAAAATTAATGTGTGATTTCCTGCTAATAGATTGTCTAAAATTGTAGTGTATACGCTAATATATGACTGGAATCCTGACATCATGGTAACTGTTCTTCCGAATTTATATATGTGAAGGCCGCTCTCGCCGATTAAGGAAGTAATACCCGATGCAGCGTGTATAACTTCGACTTTTATTGATCTTTTAATGGCTCTGACCTGCAGTTCCGTAAAGGTTGTTGCAACTAGCGGATCACCATACGTCAAGAGAGCAATATTCCTGTACTGTGACTGTTCAATAAGTTCCCGGCCATCTTCTACAAACCATCGCTGAACAGGTATTATAAGGTCATAATCATAACTATTTTTTCTAATCAAAGTGTTCAAACCTTCTAAATCATTGTCAGATACTGGACTTGTGAACCTCTCGACATATACTCTATCACACTTTTTCAAAATCTCCAAAGCATCAATGCTTATCCCCTTGTAACCATTAATCCCTATCCCGATAATCCACAGCATTGAAAATGGAGTTGCTTAGGACCTATATCTTTCTATTTGGTAGTGTTGACCTCTTGATTTGATGGAGCCTAGACATATGAAATAATGCTCTGTTAAATACATCAATGCTAGAAACATATTCCTTAATGCTCAATCTTTCGTTGGAGGTATGTGAAGAATGTGGATCACCAGGTCCAAATGTTATTACAGGTATATTGAATGCGTTTCCTAGTATATTCATATCCCCTGTGCCAGTCTTACGTAAAAGAATTGGACGCTTCCTGCGAACGTCAAGGATTGAAAGTGAAAGCGCTCTAACCAGAGGGGAGGCATAATCTGCTTCAAATGGCTCAGTCTTATCTTCTATTCTATAGGTAGCCCTGACTCCTTTTGTAGAGGCAACATTAAATATAACCTTATCCAGTATAGACAGCACTTCTTCGCATCTCGTGAATGTTGGGATTCTAATGTCAATTGTTATTTTGCATTTTTGCGGTGTAACATTGTGACTAGAACCTCCCGAAATCTCAGTGAGGCTACAGCTAATCGAATCGGTCCTGTTATTTTTAATTTGTACCCGATCTATTTCACACTTTACTGCGTTCCAAAAATCGTATATTTCTTCTATAGAGTTTTTTGCTAACCAAGGGGCGCTTGCGTGAGCACTTGTTCTAACGTCGCATGTAAGCCTAATCTCTAACCTACCTTTGTATGCGATCGTAATATTGTCAATACCGCTTGGTTCGCCAAAAATTGCATAGTCTGCTGAAAGGCCACTCTTTACAAGCTGCTTAACGCCAGTTGCATTTCCCTCCTCATCTACAACTCCTGCGAAAATTATAGTTCCTCTCTGTTTAGGAAATTCGGAGGCTGCAAGTAACATCGCGATAAGAGGACCTTTTGCATCAGATGCCCCGCGACCATAGACAAAACCGTCTTCTATTCTGACTGGGATTTGGCCGGGAACAGTATCCATATGGCCGCAAAGTAATATTCTCGGTTCGCCATTTCCTTTGGTTGCAATAACGTTTCCCACATTGTCAATATTCACCTGTTCAAATCCAAGTTCGTTAACACATTTGTCTTTTATCATGTTTGCTAACGAGGCCTCGGACCTAGACGGGGTATATTGTTCGAGAGATTTTTTCAATAGTTCAACAGCATAGGTAGGAGAAACCAATTCTATCTGTTCTTACTTTCCTAATTTTGAAGAAAAATCAACAATTAATCCGGGGATGTCCACGCCAGTTACGCTTACTGTGTTTCGAAATTCGGTTGTGTTATTGATCTCATGAACTATTAGACCATGCTCTTTACTTTCCATGAGATCAACTCCAACAATCTTTCCTGCTACTGCATTAGTCGCTTTTATACACATATCTTCCAACTCCTTTGTAACGGGGCAAATTTCGGCATGTCCTCCCAAAGCCATATTTGTTTTCCATTCGCCACTTGTCGAATAGCGATAAATGGCCGCTACAACTTTATCACCTATTACAATGGCCCTGATGTCTCTTGGAGGACGGATGATAAATTCCTCAAAATAGTATATCTGATAGAGTGGAAACATATGCTCTCTATCCTCAATTACGGCCTTGGCCGCATCTTTATCGCGTAGAAGGGCAATTAACCTACCCCAGCTTCCAATTGTTGGCTTGATCACCGCAGGGTATCCCAAAGCGTTAAGAGAGGCTATAGCAGACTCTTCACAAAAAGCCGTAATTGCTTTAGGTGTCTTTACTCCTGCCCTTTGTAGCTCCATATGAGCAAATAATTTGTTACCGCAAATTGTTGCCGTACGCAAAGAGTTGATCATATGTGCTCCAAGACCCTCTAACGCTGCTGTTGAATGAATGCTCTTAAAGTAGCTAACACAACGTTGAATAATAACCATATCTCTGTATGGAGACGCTTCTGTTTGGTTTAGGTCTATTGAAAGATACTTACAATCAATTTTAGTTACTTCTATACCTCTCTTTCTCGCAGCCTCATATAATGCCTTTTCTTCCCATCGGATAGTGTCGTAAAGAATAGTAAGAGAAGATGCCGTCTTCTCTTGTCTCACTGCCCCCAGTCCTCGCCCACGACTTGGGCAGGCTTTATGTTGAATCCCTCATCTGACTTTACAAGCTCATAACTTGCTCCACAGTCTGGACAGGTCACGATTTCACCTTCGATTGAGTCGGACGGAATTTTGATTTCTGCATCACATTCTGGACATTTTACCATCTTATCATTTACTCCTTTACCTTTTTCGTAGATTCATCATTAAGTATCTTTCTCTCTAGTCTATCATCCAAATATAATTCCAAGATATCTCCCATACGAAGTTCCTTCAAACCACGAGCGAGAACTTCTGCTTCATTCTGACCTGTTTGCAGTCCTAACAATGATAATAGGTAATTTGCACCGTTTTTACCCGCTAATTCTCCGAACACAATCTTGCGTCTATTACCTACTAACTTTGGTTCCAAGATCTCATATGCTGAGGGATTTCTAAGGATCGCAGCAAGGTGGGTTCCTGCTTTGTGTTTATATGCGCTGTCTCCTACAATTGGTTTGGACTCTGGAATATCTAATTGAGTATATTCCGAAATCGTCTTTGACAGGTCTTTTAACATATGCAGCCTTAAATTGTTATTTGATTTGTATATTAGTGTCAGTGCAACTGCAGTTTCTGCTAGCGCAGGAATACCAGTTCGTTCTCCAAATCCATCTATCGTAGTATGAATTTGATCTGCGCCGGCGTCACATCCCGCTAAAGCATTAGCTAATGCTAATCCCAAGTCATTATGACAATGAACATCCAGCGAGCTTTTTGACGTGTCGATACTTTCGTAGACGATCTTTACAAGATTATACATTCCTTTGGGACTCATAATTCCTACAGTATCTGGAATACTGATCCGTTTGATACTACGGCTATTCATCTCTTTACACATTTCTATAAGAAAGGCAGGATCGGTTCGGCTTGCATCCTCCATTGTAAATCGTGCTTTCAAGCCGTGTGCATTAATATAATCAGCGACCTCAAGAGCTCTTATTTTTGCCTCTTCTCTTGTAATCTTTAGTTTTGCTGATAAGTGAATATCTGAAATTCCCATATATGTTGCGACCCACGATGCATTACAGCTAATAGCAACATCTACATCAGATTTTATTGCTCTTACATGAGCCAGGATGTCAGCTTTTAGTCCCTGTTTTATAATGGTCTTTGTAGCCTCAAAATGATCATGTGATACTATAGGACTAATCTCTATTTGATCAACTCCAAAGGAATCAAGCATCCATGCAATCTGAATCCGTTGCTTTTTTGAGAATGAAACTCCAGGATGTTGTTCTCCCTCTCTAAGAGTAGAGTCAAGGATTCTAGTTCTCTTTCTCTTATCATCACGTCGATTGTACAAGTGCGCATAATAGTTAGCATCATCTGAATTTAGCGACATTAAGTGATCTAATTAGCTACTTTCGCATGGAATATAAACGTTATCGCAACTGCTTAGCCAAAATTCTGCATAACTTGCAATATGCTAACAATCAAATTGACATTTCAATAACAGCAATGAAGAATATTTATCTCATGGTCCTTAGAACGATAACCGTATTTGTGTCAGAGACTCCCTCTATCTTTCGCAAATTATCAACGCACCTATTGATATCTGATATTGCTGGGGCTGTAATAATAACAGCAATATCATATTGTCCTGTAATCTCGTATATTACTTCAACACCGTTAAGATCCATAAGTTTTGCACAAATGATATCTGTCTCTACATGTGAATCAACTGAAATAAACGTTATCGCACTTGTCTTGTTGCTAGTACCCATCTCGATAGTGAATTTTTTAATTAATCCGTTGTCCATGAGGTTCTTTACACGCCTCCTTACAGCAGATTCTGATAGACCGATCTTGGCTCCGATATCTACAAATGATTTACGCGAATCCTCCCGTAAAAGTTGCATTATCTTTTGATCGGTAGAATCAAGTTCATTTGACATTTCTCCTCTTCTCCTCTTTTGTAAGTAGCTGATCCATTGTTTTCAATGCTTCTGAAACAATCATTTCATCCATCACAAGTGGGGGTAGTAGTCTAATTATGTTTCTGCCTGAATATAACATTAATAATCCATTCTTGATCCCGTCAAACAATATATCCTTTACATCAAAACGCAATTCTACTGCTAACATCATTCCTAAGCCTCTGACCTCCCTGATTATCTTGTGTCTATCACTAAGCGCAAGTAGACCATCTTTGAAATACTTACCAGTTCTGAGAGCATTATCAATTAGTTTGTCTTCTGATATTACATCAAGAGTTGCGATAGCTGCTGCACAGGCAAGCGGATTTCCTGCAAAGGTGGAAGAGTGATCTCCGATCGTCATCACTTGCATTATTTCAGGTTTTGCAAGAGTTAGTCCCATCGGAACTCCTCCTGCAATCCCCTTTGCAACACACATGATATCTGGAAGAGTATTCCAATTTTGTCCTGCCCACATCTTGCCTGTCCTGCCAAGACCAGTTTGAATTTCGTCAAATATTAGGACGAGCCTGTGGCGATTACAAATTTCTCTTATTTCTTGTATCAAACCGTCTCGAGGAATGATGATTCCTGTTTCTCCCTGAATTGGTTCTAAAATTACAGTTCCTGTATTATTATCAATCACTTCCTCCAACTTTGAAGGATCGTTATAAGGAACAAACTTCACATCTGCGAGAAGTGGCATGAATGATTTTCGATACTTTTCATTATAAGTTACTGAAAGTGCTCCAAATGTTTTTCCGTGATAAGCACCGCTCATAGCGATTATACCTGTCCTTCCAGTATATTTACGAGAGAACTTTAGTGCTGCTTCGACCGCTTCGGCACCGCTGTTGCTAAAGAATGTTTTACTTAACCCCTCCGGAGCTATACTTGATAACTTATGCAGAAAGTTTAGCCTTGTATCGTTATATACAGACATGTGGCATGCTATAAGTTTCTCGGCTTGATCCTTTATAGCTTTTATAACCTTATCATTTGAGTGTCCTATGAGGGCAACACCATATCCTCCCATACAATCTATATACTCATTACCAGATGTATCCCAGACTTTTGCAGCTTTGCCGGCTGCAATATTTATCGGAAATCTCTGGTATAGATTGGCTAAATACTGGTCTTCACCGTTCAATTGGCAGTAATCACCGTGCAATTATCATGTGCTATTGCTGCTGAAATTGGGTTTTCTACCTTACCTGATGCAATTATGGATTCATTAACCCCCATCTCTATAGCTTCCTTGCTTGCAATGATTTTCTTTTCCATACCATATCCGATCTTTGGCAGTGCTGCGTTTGCCTGTTCTAAATTCATCTTAGTGACTAGATTATCTTCCAGCATCAATCCATTAACATTGGTAATAAATAACACTATGTCCGCTTTTAGAGCGGCTGCAACATATGCCGCAGCTCGATCTCCATCTACATTTAAAAAATCAAATTCCTCGCTTATTGCTACAGGCGAAATAACAGGAATATATCCATGATCCAATAAAGCATGTATTAATAATGGGTCAACACTATTTATCTTGCCCGTGTATCCTCCATCGACCGCCATCTTTCTGCCATTTTCATTAACTATTAGAAGTTTCTTCTTGCGTTGAGCTTTTAATAAACCGCCATCTATCCCTGTGAAGCCAGCAGCCTTTATGCCCTGACGCAGAAGCATGCCCACAATTGCTTTATTGATCCTACCTGACATCACCATTGTGTATATTTCGGCAGTCTCTTTGTCTGTGTACCTGCTCTTTACTCCGCTAGGCGATACAATAAACCTCTGTTCCTTACCAAGTTTGGTTGCAATGTTGGTGACTTCTTTGCCTCCGCCGTGAACAAGAACTAATTTGTCTTTTTTAGATATATTTTTTATATCCTGAAGTGCGGTCAAATGCAATCCATCTACTACGCTTCCACCGATCTTGACTACTATCATACTGGTGTCAACGGAGTATATCTGAGCCCCTCTGTCTCATCATATCCAAGCATTATATTCATATTCTGTATTGCAGATCCCGCTGCCCCTTTCATTAAATTATCAGATGCGGACAAAGCTATAAGCCTTTGATTATATTCATCGATATCGAATCCGACGTCACAAAAATTTGAACCAACCACGAACTTGGGATCTGGAAATTTATATAGACCCTTCTTGTCGCGAATAAATCTAATGAAAGGTTCGCCCTTGTATGACTTTCTATATATTTTCCAAAGTTCCAACTCATCAATTAGGTTTTTAAGGAATGTATGATTCGTAGTAAGAATGCCTCTAACAATATTTACTGCGTGAGGACTCATGCTTATTTTTATTTCTTTCTTGGCAATAAATTCCAGTTCTTGTTCAATCTCCCCTGTGTGTCGATGTTTAGCTGGCTTGTATGGCCTAACTACTCCATAACGCATAGCGTGATGCGTTCCGGCATTTGCTTTAACACCTGCACCAGATGATCCGATCTTGCTATCAACAATAATATGATCAGTATCGATCAGGTTATTTTCGATCAATGGTTTTAGTGCAAGCAATGAAGTAACTGCCATGCAGCCAGGACATGAGACTAACTGTGACTTTTTTATTTCATTGCGATGAAGCTCTGGAACGCCGTAAGCTGACTTTGATAGCAGTTCAGGAAATGGATGTTCCCATCCATACCATTTTACATAATCTTTTGGATTCTTCAAACGAAAATCAGCCGACAGGTCGACAATCTTTATACCTCTGTCATACAAATCCTTTACAATTTTATTTGCTTTGCCATGTGGAACAGAGCTAAATACGATGTCACAAGAATTTGCCAATTTTTCCATGTCCATTGGCATAAACGTAAGGTCAATGAAACCCTTGAGGCTGGGATGAATGCGATGTACGTATTCACCGGCCTTCTGTCTGGACGTAACCATGTTGACATGAATTTTTGGATGTGAAACAAGCAACCTCAACAGTTCGCCACCTACATACCCTGATGCACCTACCACACCAACTTCCATTTCTAATAGATCTCCATTTATGCTAACTTGACATCTTATGAATTTTGTCATACATCAAACGCAGTGTCTCTGCCGATAGCAGAGGAATTAGCTACAAAACTCTCTATCATTCGTCTCCTCCAACGTCCATCGTGATATGCGCCAGTAAGTCATGTAACTATATTTAATATTCATCACAGTTGTTATAGTTACAACTGAACGATGGTAAAGTAAGAATCGATGTTTCATCAACAATACGAATACATCTATTTTTTTGCAATTGATATTGCATAATCTATTATTGCCCCAGCAATATCAGCTTCACAAACATTTGAAGCTCCTCTAAATTCTACGGTATTGTTAACTTCATGTACTAACAATCCTCTTTTTTCATCTTCCATTAAATCAATTCCTAATATGCCGCCTCCTACAGCTTTTGCTGCACTTAATGCGATTTCTTCTAATTCCTTCGTGATCGGAGCCGCTTCTGCTTTACCTCCTCTGGCCACATTGGTCCTCCACTCATTTTGTGCAGAATAGCGATAAATTGCTGCTATAACCTTGTCTCCAATTACTATACACCTAAGGTCTCTTGGCGGTCTTCTCACCATTTCTTGGATATAAAATATTCGTGCAAGAGGACTGTCGCTTTCTTCTCGCATCTCTACTATCATATTTGCCATTTCTTCATCGCGTATAGGAAAAACTCCTCTACCCCATGAACCAATGACGGGTTTTAAGACAAGTGGAAAACCAGTCTTATATATTAATTCGATCGCTGATTCAGCGCTAAACGCGAAGTGGGTTTTTGGAGTGGGGACCTTGTACTTAGCAAGAGCTAGAGAGGTTATTAACTTATTACCGCAAGTTTGTCCGACTTTGAATTTGTTGATGACTAAAAAACCTAGGAATTCCAAACACGAGGTAAGGTACAGTCCTCTAAAATGGCTTATGCTTCTTTGTATGACTACATCTCCTAGCTGAAGACTTGTTTTTTTGCTCTGAGTATTGATGGTTATAGTTTTACCATCTATAATCTGTGCATTTATGCCCTTTTTTTTGGCTTTCTCATAGAGTGCTTTTTCCTCAAAACGCACCTTATCATAAATTACGGAAACTCTTACCATCTATTGTCCCCAACAAGCGTTGCAACTCTTTGTTAGTTCCAATTCTCTATTGCAGTTCAACTTTGAGACGACTTCAAGATCAACATTCATCCTGCGACTTATAATAATTTCTGCAACGGTCATAGTATTTGGAGAAATTAATCTCGATCCTCCAATTGTTGCATCTTGTTAACAACTTAATCTTTCTCGTTATTTTGTATGGGCATCCTTTCATTAGCAACCGAGTTAGCAATTATTGATTGCAAACCCCACAGTTCAACAAAGCCCTTTGCCAGTCCCTGATCAAACTTCGATCCTGCACCGAATGTTGCTAGATCATTCCTGTAGAGTGAGTATGGTGATTCTCTTCCAACCACATGGAGTGATCCTTTTTGTAGTTTCAACTTTACTTTTCCGGTAACCCTTTTTTGAGTTGCATCTATAAATTTATCTAAGTCTGTCCGAAGTGGATCATACCATAAGCCAGCGTAAATTATCCAGCTCCACTGTTGGTCTACTATTTGTTTGAACTGGATTTCATGCATTGTTAGCACCATCTTTTCGAGATCTTTGTGTGCTTCGATTATAGCAGTAGCTGCAGGAGCTTCGTAAACTTCTCTAGACTTGATCCCAATTACTCTGTCTTCTATATGATCTATGATTCCTACCCCGAAAGAACCAACTTTAGTATTAACGTATTCTATTAAACTGTTAATAGCCATATACTTACCATCAACGGCAATGGGAGTTCCACTTTTAAATTCCAGTTCTAGATATCCGACATTATTATTGTCAAACTTTACCAACTGGAAAGCATCTTCTGGTGGCTCTGAATAAGGATCTTCGATATTGCCTCCCTCAATTGCTCTGCCCCATATATTAAGATCCACACTATACTTGGTGGCTATAGCGCTGATCGGGATATCTTGTTCAACTGCAAATTTAATTTCATCGTCCCTGGTAAGGTTCATGTCTCTTATGGGTGCAATAATTTTTAATTTTGGATTTAAAGCACGCATTGTGACATCAAACCTGATTTGATCGTTACCCTTGCCAGTACATCCATGAGCAATAGCGGTGGCTCCTTCTATATCTGCCACCTTCATTGCCTTCGCTGCAATGAGCGGCCGTGCAAGAGCCGTAGCAAGTGGATATTTATTTTGGTATAATCCATTTGCCTTAATGCATGGAATAATATAATTTATTGCAAACTCTTCTTTAGCATCAATATAAACATGTTTAATAGCGCCAATAGCTTTTGATTTTTTTTCGATTTCCTCAAAATCGTCGTTCTGTCCACAATCTACAGTTACAGTAACTACATCATAATTATGTAAATTCTGCAAATATTTAATGCAGACAGATGTGTCGAGTCCCCCTGAATATGCAAGTACTGCCTTATCCTTCGACATTTGTCATGCGTTGCGATTACCTCTATTACATTTATGTTTTTTGATTGATCATAATAAGTCGGATTTATTAAATTTTAAGAAAATTATTAAACATACCTTCACTTCACAAGTTCTATAATCAATGAACTAGCATCTACGAATAAAATATCGAAGATAGGGTCAATTATCATATTATCACATTTCTTTTACTTTCATTAGCATTGTAGAACAGTCGTACACTATGGATAGTAGTCTAACAAGTAGTGAATGTTTAGAATGTAAAAGAGCTCAAAAAAGACTCAATTCGAAGAGGATTACGATATTCTCCTAATTTTAATTGATAAATCAAAGAAAAAATGCCACATAGATCTTTGAATATGCAAAACGAAGTGGACGGAAATAAAGAGGGGAATAGTCAAGCCAATACATAGTTGAATATAAGCACACAATACATTGGATAACAAAGATCCAAAATAGTAGAGTCTATGTAACAGTCGGAATGTCTTATTTTTTCATCCTATCTGTTACTTCATTCCATCCACTTAGATCCACTTCGACAAATATCGTTTCATTTTTCTTTGCAGCAGCAATCCATCTCTTTAATGCCTGCTTCCAGTATACTTCGTTTTCATCATTCAGTACCTGATCGAATGCATCAAATTTTATTTTAAAACGACTTTTTGTTTGGCGCCATTATCCCTTGATTTCATTCATCATTTATCTTGTCTAACTGCTAAAGCGCAGTGATGCTGTGAAAGATACTCCTTAGACCATTGGATCCAATCAAGCATTTTCCATGAAATACCCGAATCAGTAGAGCAAAATATTCCACGATTGTTTGCAGCATAGAATTCTCCTGCAATTATTGGATTTGCTGCAAGAATTGAAATGAGTGTTCCTTTAGGTTCAGAAAGCCCATTTGATACAACGTTCCACTCCCCATCACTACTACGTTCAGTATAATCATCAGTATCATCAACAGACGATGTTCTTCTATAAACCAGTGATTCCGCATCTTCAGGAGAATATGCTTTAAGTGGCCATTGAGATGCAGATACAATAACAAATTTAGGATCGCCTGAATCAACTGCAAGACCAAATAGGTAATCATAGTCATCAAGTCCTGCCACTGATGTTTTCCAGGTCTGTCCATAATCATAGCTTTCAAAATATCCATCGCCTGCAGCAGAATATAACCGTCCAGGCATCTTTTTGTGAGTAGTCATAGTATGGGTGTCGTATAGTCCTCCCTCTACTTTGTCTATCCAAGTCCTGCCCTCATCATGACTCTGGACTAGCGCTCCAGCTTCTATAGCAACATATACATAACCAGGCTTGATTTTATCTGATTCAATCCAGCATACATGGGAAGTCCAGGGCCTTGGAGGAAAGCTCCATGATGTTGAAGATTTCAAATTATTAAGGGAGCTCATTTTCTCCCAGTATTCACCTCCGTCATCAGATCTATAGAATGCAGTAGGTTCAGTTCCCACATATACTGTATTGTACCCATTGTTTTCTCTTTCTGGACCGCTAACTGAAACTGACATCACATCTTTACTAGATATTGTTTCTTTTCGAATGTTATCCCAAGTTTCACCGCCATAATCCGTCTTCCACAGTCCATTCCCAAACATACCACAGTATGCACGATTTGGATTACTAGGATGAAAAGATATGCATTGTGGATGATTTCCTCTCAGACATTCATGTATCTTCCACCTGGTATTTGATGATTCAAGAGTCAGAACCGAGTTCTGCATCGCTATCAAAAGCTTCGTAGTCGTTGTAGTAAGTCGAGGAATGACAGATCGCCTATTAAATAAATCTAGAATTCCTTTTTGGTTTTCTTATTTATGAATTGTGGCTTTATCTCTTAGTACACTGACTAAATTCAACTAGGTTTCCAAAATATATCATACCACTTTTCATTCATAAGCCGTTGTAGCCTAATCTTTAACAGCTTTGATTAAGAGACTTGAAATCTTCCTTTTTATATCTCTATCATTTTCTCCTGTTTCTTCTGTGTATGCTTTTTCTTCTAAGATCTCTACATTTTTGAATCCTGCTTTTCTGATGCTATCTAGATAGTTTTTCTTTATTAATGCGCCGTCAATACAGCTACACCATTTTTCTGGGTTAACTGAATCTTTGTCTCCCTCTCTATCAGTAACCAAGTCTGAAATCACCATTCTTCCACCATCATTTTTCAATATCCTGTAAATCTCTTTAAACGCGGCTACTTTATCAGCAGTTAAGTTGATAACACAATTGCTCATAACAAGATCTGCGGCATTATCTTCAACAGGAATTCTTCTGTCGATATCTCCCTTCACGAACTTTACATTTGTATAGCCATTATCATTTGCATTTTTCCTTGCCTTTTCTAACATTTCATGTGTCATGTCAACACCAATTACTTTGCCTGTTTTTCCCACTTTGTTTGCGGCTAAAAACGCATCAATCCCCGCGCCAGAACCCAGGTCTACAATGGTTTCGCCCTCTCTAATTTCTGCAAACTTTGTCGGGGCGCCACATCCTACTCCGAGAACAGAAGCTTCAGGAATGGAATCCATATCTTTGGCATCATAGCCAATGAGTTTAGTTGACTGTATGGCAGAGGGATGACTACTAATGCCAGTGTCATTGCAGCATTCTCCAGGTACACAGCAACAATCAGAATTACCTGTTAAAGCTATCTTGCCATATCTTTCTTTTACTTTTTGTTTAATGTATTGTTCTTCTTCCTGCACAGATACATATGTTTACAAAAGAAACTATTTAAGTTGTCAAGAGAAATTAAGCAAAGTAAGTGTAGTTATGGAAACAAATGGAAAACGACGAGAAGTAGAAGTAAGTATAACATATGCTAATTTTGTATCTTTTGTAGATTATTTAGCTGGTAGAAAATCAGGCTTTTACTTCCTAAGCCTTGCAACTCCATATCAATAGGAGGAAGATGACACAACAATAACAAGAAGATCGATTATACAAATATTATGAAAGAAGTTTTAAGACAATGTATTAGACAAAAATTGGGATTCCATAACCTGATTATCACGAGAGTCTTAGCTGCATTCCGCAGCATGGACAAAAAAATCCATTGTAGAGAGCAAATCCTTTCACATATGTTTCTGCAAACCAATAGTGAACCAGTTTAGGAACAATTGATATTCTTTAAAGGAATGAAGTACTGAAAACAGAGGGAGGGACACTCTGTATGTATAACACTATAGTATATTTTTTATGTTAAGGCCTAATAACTGAACTTTCTAGATCGGTTTTCATATCGAAACCGTTTTGATCATAACAAATAAGGGACCTCAATAAGCATTTAATACCTTAGCAGAACTATTTTCAAATCTTACTTTAATTTCAAACTTGACACAACAATGTTTTTCAATACAATATAATGCATTTGACTTAGTCATGTACAGACGTTATACACTAGAGGAGATGAAGCATAAAATTATCTATCTTCTACAAAATAACAATACTGGATTATCAGGTGTAGAACTAGCTGACAAAACCGGAATCAATAGAATGACGATCACAAAATATCTTGATATCTTATCTACAATCGGGTTGATTAAGAAAAAAAAGACTGGTTCTGTAAATGTATGGTTTCTTGAAACGGGGGTAATAGATCTAGAATTTCCAGTAAATTTCATTGAAGTTCAGCAAAAATTTTTAGATGCAGTGCTACAAGGAGATGAGAATCAATCTAGACGAATCATAATAAGTATAATAAATTCGAACAGCGATCAAGTCAAGATTTTGACTGATGTACTATTACCTACTGTAAATACCCTTAATGAACTTTACAATAGAGGTAGGCTTGGGAAGACAGAGAGAATTTCTTTCCTAAACTCTGTAGCGGAATTACTTGACCTATTGAAATTTAAAGTGCAAGCTACCGAAACTAAAGTTAACGCGTACGCAATAGCCGTGGCAGGCTCAGAGGATAGGATATATTATGCCAAATGTGGAGCAATTACTTTACAAGTTTTGGGTTGGAGTTCTTCTTATATTGGAAACGTTGAACAACATATAGACCCATTCTTTGACATTGATTTTCAACGCTATATAACTAAAGTCTGGAATAAGAAAAATGGCTTAAGGTTAATCTGCATTTATTCGTCAGAAGAAACGTCTTTGCGTTTTCTCTTATCTGCCACTAGCTCAATCAAAGCAAAATTGAAAGGACATCTTAGGGTAATATTGATAACTACACCTGAACTTCAGCTTGTATCACAAGATTTTGGTGCTGACTATGTAACTTCAGACATTCAATCTATGATGAAGTGGGCCGAACAAGAGTACAAAAGACTCACCATATCAAAATAAATGTAACGATATGCGGCTACCGAACTGAAACAATTCAACTCGTTTCTCTCTGGTGTATTGCACTATAATTGCTAAACTTCACCTTCTTAATTAAAGACTGTAAACAGTGATCCACAAGACTTAATAACAATTTCTGCTCAAGTGTAAGACTGATGAAAGGCCCCTAACTAGGGAGATATTCCAAAGTAAAGTCACAGTCGCTACTGTTCATGGCCGTCCATATTATAAGATAATCACTGCTCTCAAACTGATGGATATAAGATTTGATTCTCTCTCTCCAGAGGAGGCAGCTGTGTCCAATGCTAAGGTAATCATCACGACGGAGGATGAGGCTCAAATAGTCAGGAGGAAAGATGTTCTTTTAGATACCGAATTAGATAAGTGTCCTACCATTTTAAAAGCAAAAATTCTCCGAAATATTATGGGAGATTATCATGACGACCAACTAACAATAGGAATTGATCCGGGTGATCGAATAGGAATATCCATTATTTATCTTCATAACGAAATAGATAGTATAGTGGAATCTTCCCCTACGTCCACTATCCATCTGATATCCCCCCTGCTATCAGGCATAGTGTCAAAAAAGAAGATCATAAGAATCGGCGATGGTAATATGGATATGGCGGAGAGACTTGCAACTATGATAAAATTAAAGTTCAGGGACCTAGTTGAAATTGAGATCGTAGATGAATACGGGACATCTTTGCCAAGAAATATAGATGCAAACAGGCGTGGAATTAGAGATAGGTCGTCGGCAAGGGCAATCGCCCTAAGGAAAGGAAGACCTTACAACATAGCACCTTAGTAATGCGGACCTTCGGGTATTAATGAATTTACAGTTGACCATATATTATTTGTGTCGCAAATAATTTATTGTAACCAGACAATGTTGAACAGTATGTTGGATATATAAGCAAATGCAGATTCTCTTGTTTACATCTTAATATCAATGCTTATTCATGTTTTGTTTTTCTAGATGAGCAACATTCGTAACTAGATAACTTGGCTGAGTAGTTGCTGTCATCAAAGCTTCCATATCTTCTCAAGTGGATGTACCAGGTATGCATAACAATTAATTATAAATTCTGATTAAAGCTAAAATTTTTAGGCCCTTTTTTATATTAGATGATCAGCACCATAAGCCAGAAAAACTATTACCCGATCTTATCTGCCTATTTTTGCTGGGTTTATATGACTATTGGTATATTTATCTGCCGACTAATGAAATATTTGCATAAATTTAAATACTTATTAAGGCATAGTTAATGTAGGTAACAGATTTTACCAAGGAAAAGAAGTAGATGACTTGTAAGGGTATATGTATACGTCACAAGGCACAGAAACCAGTTGGTTCTGGTCGTTATGCTACTGGACAGAAACGCTGTCAAATTTGCGAGATATTTATAAAATGGGATGGGCTGTGGTGTCCCTGCTGTGGATAT
>JBJMFM010000302.1:0-19991 GCA_045808425.1 Nitrososphaeraceae archaeon
GCTTGAATCTAACATTTTCGACCCGTATATGTTTATCATATAATCTGATTTTTTCTTTGATTTTAAGTATTGTAAAGACCAGTCAGGGATTTCTTGTCTCTTAAAGTGATAGTATTTCATTGTACATAGTTGAGATAATGATACTCCATTTGTTTTTAGGGTTCTTAAATTTTTCCGCCTGAATAATGTTATGATAAGTATGTGAACAATCATTGTCGGCCCATGCTGAGTCAATCTTTATAGAGCGTTAACCAGAATTGCTTCGGAAGTGTCAGTTTTCAAATTACCTGAACCTATAATTAGATGTATTATCTCCCAGCAACAAAGCAAAACCATTTGCGAACAGACCTACGCATTTGTTCCTGGTGTCCCTATCGGCGAGCAACAATCTTTTTTACATATATGCTGCACTTATATATATTATGGCACCAATGTTCTTTTGATCCACATAGCCTAGATCAATTAATTAATTATTTAATTTAATGTAATATATCAATACCTACCTACAGGGATCTCTATTATGAACAACATAATGAATAGAGCAAAAAATTGTCAGCAGATTACTAATAAATTGGCTACTTATAATAATGACAAGATCCCTCAACATTATAAAAATAAGGAGTTATATGGAAATTGCTGTTGCTCAAAAATAAGGTATGCAAACTTTGCTAGCAAGTGGAAACGAGAAGATATATCTTGAAATGTATGTGTTCTGACTTTTATGCTAAATCAACTGTGGTTGTTGCTAGAGATCTACTTGGCAAAACCTTAGTACGCCTAATACCTAGTGACACCAATAAAACCAAGAGGATATCCGGCATAGTTGTTGAAACTGAAGCATATGGTTTTACCAATGATCCTGCGAGTCATGCTTATAGAGGTTTGACATTTCGAAACTCAACAATGTTCGGAGACGTCGGACGAGCATATATTTACTTTACATATGGAAGTCAATTTTGTGTAAATGTTTCTGCCCGATCAAGCAAAGTTAAAGCCGGTGCTGTACTCATAAGGGCATTGCAACCTTTAGAAGGTATCGACAAAATGATGACTTTTCGTAAAACTGATGATATGTTATCTTTGACTTCAGGTCCAGGCAAACTTTCCCAAGCTTTGAACATCAATTTGTCACTAAATGGCTATGATGTGACTGATCCCCGGAGCGAATTGCATATAGAATATGGAATCAATCCAGCGTCAATAGTTGAAACTAGTAGAATAGGGATAAGCCGGGGAATAGATAAAAAGTGGAGATTCATCATTGCAGACAATATGATGAAAGGGCATTTGAATAAATATGCCTCAAGAAGAAATTTCTAAAGTCAGATCATACGCCTAAGCTACAATAGACATTCTGTCAGCTCTTAGTAAAATGTACTTACTAGTATCGCAAACATTTAATCTATATATACATATATCTGTATGTACTTATTAAAGATGAATAGATATGGGAAAGATATTAGTGGCTTTAGACGATGAGCTAGAGAAAAGGTTTAGAGAAGGTGTATTCAGGCGTTATGGTATGAAAAAAGGCAATCTTACAAATGCAATATCCGAGGCTATAGAGTTGTGGTTAAAATCCAAATAGATCGAGAACATGGTCTTATAGTACTGTGTACTTTCATAATGATTTTTTAGTACAGCTAACCATGCCTGAATACTTGGTTGCTATAGATAGGTATTTCCTGATACCTCGCTTGTCATAAGTAGTTGGACATCAACAGAAGTATCGAATTTCCCAAAAAACTTTTCGACATCGATCATTATAAGAAACCCATGTCTTTTTTTAATAATAATATACGCCAATTAATTTTATTTTATTTTATTAGACTAAATAGTACTTCTATCTGTTAGGATAAATATTTGAAAAAATATTAGCCGTTATCATGTGACAAATTTGTCCTTTCAATAGATAGCACAAATCATAAATGTAACAACAATCTGCTATCTTGCTTCCGCGGTCACTACTACACTAAAAGATACTTAATCGACTTGTGTTCTGTTGGTAGTTGTTGGTATACCGCAAAAAAATTTTCGTAATCTGAAAATGGTTGTATTCTAGATATGAATATTTTTTGATTTTATAATAAACTTCAAATTGCTATATCATACCGTAATATTTTGGGGAATTGGTAACATATTGTCGCTGACAGGTCTTAGAATAGCAATAACAAGTAGCCGAAGAGCATCAGAGTTAGCATATATTGTAAAAAATTTTGGAGGCATTCCCCATTTTGCACCCACAATAGCCATTGAGGCAAAGCAAGGCATATCGAAGGAAATCAAGAATTTTATAACAAGAATAATAGAAGGAAGCATAGATTACGTTATCTTCATGACTGGACCCGGGGTATACTTATTTATGCTGGCAGCCAGGGATTTGGGTTTAGAAAAAAAGTTGGTCAAAGCTTTGAATCAGACTATTATAATATCTAGGAGTTTTAAACCGAAGTATGCACTGGCTAAACATGGAGTTCAAACAGCTATAGTACCAGACGAAAATACCTCAGAAGGAATAGCAAGGGTTCTGAACAATTATGACATACAGAATAAAAATATTGCCATATTATCTCATGGTTCATACCCAGTGGGATTGAAAGAACAGCTTATGACAGCAGGGGCTCAGGTTATAGAGCATTCTATCTATAAATATTCACTTGAACTTAATGAAAGTGGAGCTAAAATTTTAAACTCAATGGGTTTTGGATATAAAAGTCCAGAGGAACAAAAAGTTATAGAACTTGTTGAAGAAATTAATAACGGACTCATTGATGCGATAACATTTACTAGCCCACCTGCTGTACATGGACTATTTAACATAGCCGAAGTTCACCATATGAAGAAATCCTTGCAATCATCGCTCAATAATTATACGATAATAGTTGCAGTGGGGCCGTCTACAAAGAAAGCTTTGGAGCAAAATAGTATCAAAGTAGATGTTGTACCTAACATCTATAAAATTGGTCCGATGATTAAGGCTCTTAGCGATTATTTCGACCAAACTAGAAACCAGGCTATAGGAAGCGATAAATTAAAGCGAGAAAAAAATCATAATAATTTATTTTAATTATGGTCTCCATGGCATCATAACAACGCCTCTGGCCGTGGTTCAGGAGATGTATATAATCAAAACCTCAATTAAACCTACAAATAATGAATTTAAGGACGCAGTGTCCACTCTTGTCCAAGGCTTAATAGGCTGAAATGGGTATATTATTGATTCAGTCTGCATAACCATTAAACAAATAATATTATAATAAATCCATTGACTAGTAGTGTATATCACTTCTTGTAAAAACTGATTACTAACTTTCTTGGCCTTAAGATATCAATACTCACTATTACAGTTGACAAGCGTCGTGCATAAGAGTATAACATTTCGCATATCCAATGATTATTGACACATAATACTTTTTTATTCTAACAGACGATCATATATACCATGGAATTCGTCGACGTTGAAAGGCCTGAAGTTACGAAGCCTATAATTATTGCTGCAATGCAAGATATGGGCAATGTTGGAAGCATAGTCATCGATTTTATCAATAAGAATCTAAACACACATCTTTTTCGATATATTTCTCCACCATACCCAAACTATGTTATAGATAAAGGCGGACACATTGATTTTCAACCAGAAAAATGGGAATATAGGTATGGAAAAGGCATAATAGGATTTGGGGGCGGTGCAGGTCAACCTCAAACAAACGAAGAACTGTACGAACTCTGTGGAGACGTCATAGATATTGCTAAGATGTATTCTGCTCAATTGATTTATACATTCGGTGCATTTCATACTAGTAGACACATAAACAAGCAGCCAAGAACATTCATCACAACTACATCACAAGAACTAACTGAACAGATAAAAAGATTAGGGGTGGAGACAACTGCACAATCATCATTAATCACTGGTTTCAACGGACTTATTCTGGGTTTTGCAAAAATGAATAACATAAGAGGCATTGGACTGTATGGTGAGATAAACGAACCACAAATACCTCAATATCGTTCTGCCAAAAGTGTCTTGCAATTGTTAGAGAGATTAACTTTCCAGAAGTACGGAGAGTTAGATGAGCTTGATAGAATGGCCGAGGTAGTAGAAAAAGAAATAGACAAGATGAGAAGAATGGATGAATCTTTCTATGACAGCAGGTAGTTTTGCAATCATCAAAAGTATTTGATACAAAGTATATGTAATGTTACTCTAAGGATAATACTATACTTTGTAGTTAATAGAGAAGCTACTCCAACAATAACAATAGTGGACAATAGAAAATCATCTAATCCATATTATGCTAAAAGTTTGCACGCGAGTGAGTCCAGCAAATACTCGGGTAATCCTTTTGAGAATGGTTTACTGTTACGTTGTCACTATACAGTCTTACTAGAGGATATACATAGAGACAAAGATAACTCTATCTGAGTTTGTAATGGATCAACTGCGACCCGCAGAGCAATCGTACCGACTCCTTATTGATTATATTGGTTATCTTGCAGTGTTTGCATTTTATCTTGGAAACACTATGAGATTTTTCAAATAGTTGGAAATAATGGATTTATTTACCCAAAATAGTTGTTACTATTCATACACATACAAGAAATAGTTATAATAAATATATATGTAAGTCCCTTCTACCCACTAGATCGAACTTGGAGATTAACGACATTGACGGCCTATTAGATGATATTAATCTTCGTATAATAGATATTCTAAGTAAAGATTCATCAACAACTTTTGTTGAAATAGCTAAAAAGATTGGAATATCTGATGCAACAGTACATTTGAGAGTTAGAAGATTAATCGCTGCAGGTGTAATTACCAAGTTTACAATTTCTGTCGATAATAATCTTCTTGGATATGACCACCTTGCATTTATGGGAATAAATGTTGAACCGGGTTTTGCAGATGAGGCTACTTTAGAACTAGCAAATCTAGAAGAAGTATTAGAAATTCATGAAATGCATGGTACATTTGACCTGCTTTTAAAGATTCGTGCCAGAGACTTAAATCAGATGAGAGATGTTGTAGAAAACAAGATACGTAAATTAGCGCATATTTTGGAGACAGAGTTAATGACTGTCTTGAAAACTAAAAAGGAAGAGCAAATAGTTTCTTTGACAAAAGACATTACAATACACACTAATTCTTCTGGAACTTAATAATCGATTAGCTGCAAATGGATCCCCATATATGCATCACGCAAAATTCGTTCTGTTATGTTCTTTCATCTACTGCTAATAATTAAGTTAGAGATCATTATTTACTTGATACGGAACCAATATATAGTTTTTAGTTCTTTGCTACAATCAATGCATTAGTTGCGCTATAGATCTGATTTAATTATTACTTATTTATTGTTTATTGAATTGGGCTTTGGATGATTGATCCTAGTGGTAGTTTGGATTCAACCATTCAATAAATGCGGCATAGTTCAATGATCGACTATCATGAATATAGTCTGGAATTATTTTAATATATTTAAAACCATTTTTTAAATCAAACGATAGAACTTGGTCTTGTATTTCACCTTTTACCACTTTTTCTGCGTATTCACATGGAGACATCTTATCTGCATATTCACAATAATTGTATAACCTGCCTCCTGCTATTACTCTTTTTAAATTTAATATTATCGCTAGCTCTTTTCTAGCACTAAAGAGCATTGTAGCAATTCCCTGTCGCCGAAAATCCGGATGGATACAAATATCATCTCCATAAAGGCTATTGCCTTTAGGATCATGGGATCTAAAAATGCTGCGATTTCCAACAATATCGTACCATGAATGATCACGGTACTCAGGATTTAATGAAACAATTAAGCTACTTGCTGAACCAACTACTCTTCCATTTAATTCGGCACAAAATTGGCCTTCTGGAAATAAATTAATATGATCTTCAAGAAATGATGGTTCAGATACTATTCCAGTGGCTACATCTAAAAATGATTCTCTTTGTATAGCAACTATTTGGGAAATATCCTTTTCGCAGGCGTTTCTAATTGCTACTTTGTTAATGTTATTGTTATTTAGCATGATTCCATTGACAATAATGAAAATGAGATGATAAAAATATTATATTTCAAATCAATATGTAGATTACTACATTACTTATACTGAATAGTTTAGCTTGCATAGTGAAGGAATGTGATATAATTTTTAACGCTTTGTTTTAGCACTCCTTTTACAAAAGACTATATAATAATATATGATATATATAATAGCATAAGATTCAAAATCTACCGAGGAAGTATAATAATAATATGAATTACAACGAACTTAGCCCAGAAGAAGAGAGAGTCATTGTACATAAAGCAACTGAAATTCCCTTCACTGGCAAGTATGACGATTTTTATGAGGATGGAACATTTATCTGTATAAGGTGTAATGCACCTCTTTTTTCATCTAAAAGTAAGTTTGATGCCGGATGTGGGTGGCCAAGCTTTGATGAAAGCTTTCCAAATGCAGTAAAGCGCGTGCCTGATCCCGATGGGATAAGAACAGAAATAGAGTGTGAAAACTGCGGTGCCCATTTAGGACATGAGTTTCTTGGAGAAAATTTGACAAACAAGAACACCCGGGAATGTGTCAATTCATTATCCATACGTTTTATACCAAAGGGAAAGGAGCTACCTAAAACAATAATACATGAATAACAATAACAACAATATTAATAATAATAACAAGACTACACAAATAGCAACGCTTGCCAATGGATGTTTTTGGTGTAGCGAAGCAATCTTCAAAAGACTCAAAGGTGTCAAATCTGTTCTACCAGGATATTCAGGAGGAATAGTGGAAAATCCTTCTTATGAAGAAGTATGCACAGGAAAAACAGGACATGCAGAATCAATTCAAATAGAATTTGATCCAACAGTGACACCTTATGAAAAAATCCTTGATGTTTTCTGGCATACGCATGATCCAACTACCCTTAATAGACAAGGCAACGATGTTGGCACACAGTATAGATCTGCAATCTTTTATCATGATCAAAAACAAAAAGAGCTTGCTGAGAAGTCAAAAAGAGATCTTGAAAAAGCGGGTGTTTACAAAAATCCTATTGTTACAGAAATTACTCCTTTTAAAAATTTTTATGTTGCAGAGGATTACCACAAGAATTACTATGAAGAACATCAAGATGCACCATATTGCAACTTTGTTATCGATCCCAAAATGCAAAAACTGCTTCTGAATTATAGAAATGATGTGAGAGAGGAATACAAATAGTAGCTGTTAGTAGATTTTATGTGTTATACGTCAGCAGATTTTATTCCTCAAAACTGCTTTGAGCTTTCAAGAGTAAAAAAGTTGCGTGCGGGACTAAAAAAGGAATTGAAGAAACATTTCCTGGCTAAGACACAGTGGAAGGCTGGCAGTGTGCAATTTTTGAATCGAGACATTCACTTGGATTAGAGCATCTATCATAGAGCTGTCTCAAGGCGAAAGCTTGCTGAATGGCAGATTCTACGGCCATTAAAGTTGTCAGCAACCCAGAGCTGCTACAACTGTAAATACTGCTAGCATTGTGTTGTTGCTCATTGCTGATACAATAGAGAAATGTAACTAATAATGGCCATTGTTATCCAAAAATGCGTACAAACATGGTTATATTACCATATATAGAAAATAATCATCTAACTATTTATATATATTAAAAAGCGGAGACATGAAAACTGGGTTCGTTATTGCAGCGGCTTTGATAATAGTGGCTGCCGCTTCTTTAGGAATACAAAATGCAATGGCAAAAGGAATACCATGGCAAGCTGGTTATGACCATGGCTGTAGTGATGCAAAGCTAATATTCTCTGCGAGATATATCAATCAACTCAGCAAAGGTCCAAGCTTTCACATACAAGAATTTATGAGTGGATATAATGCAGGATTTAGTGCTTGTAGTAGTAGCGAATTTTCACCTGTAGCTTCAAATACTGGTGATAGTAGTAGTTCAAGCTCTCAGTTCAAACAAGGATTCGCAAATGGAGTATCAGATGCACAAAAGGGTGCTAAATATAACAAGCTTGGTTCAGGTCCAGTAGTAGATATTGACTGCGATAGTGAGGTTGATTCACGTTTTGATAATCAAGACTATTGCGACGGTTATACTAAAGGGTGCAGGGGCGAAGCTAACAAACTGATGGGACAATGATATTGAGTAACTCTTGTTTTTTGCTTCGAAATATAGCAAGTATTTATTTTTCTGTCAGTCTACGAGTAATACATGGTAGTAGACAGAGTATGCCTCCTATCGTAGAGAGAAGAAGATATGGAGGTTCTCTGTCTAGTTGGAAAAATCTAGTTGTGGTATTAATAAATAACAGGTATCTCTCTAGACAGGGAGAGAGGAAGACCAGTCACTCAATATAGCAATTAGTCCATCATTTTAGACCTAATTGACATTTGAAAGGCAATTGTAACGTCTAGTGGTGTCTTGCATTTCGAAAAGAGTTCATAAGCTTGTACATCTAATGATTTATGTTCTTGTAGCTCTTTTTCTTGCTTTGCTCTGTTTACAATTCCTCCGATATCGAGAAGAGACATTTTTGCTATTTTTGATATTTCACGGTAGTTTTGTCCTGATTAAAGTGCAGGTCTAAACCCATTCTTCTCTTTTCTGTCTACTTGGTACTATATTTGGATCAAATTGTATTATCATATTTTTCTACAACTGTTTATAAAAAATGAGTATAAAATAAAGAGGCCATTGTTACCATTATGTAGTGTATGATACCATTATGATATTATGTGTTATCTAATGATTACCTTCTATTATCAGGTCATTATGGTCTATTACCTGCTGATTTTGTCTGTTATCGCCTGTTATCGTGCAATTTTAGTCGAATTCAAAATATGGCTAGGTGAGCTGACAATAAGTAAAATGAAGAGTGTTAGGTTTATTAATTACGTTTCATAGTGTTTGGACATTGATTGCAAATAATAGAAATCTTTCACAAAAATCATTAGTTTGGACTTCTTTGCTCATAGTAGCAGTATCAGGAATAGTATTATTCAGTGGAACCAGCATTAATTTGACTAACAACAATAATCAAGCACAAGCACAAGAGCAGCAACAACAAGTAGGGCGAACAAAGATTAACAAATTATGGGAAACACCAGACGACCTGAAGAATCCAGAATCAGTAGCTTATGCACCTAAACAAAATGTCTTGTTCGTTTCTAACATAGATGGAAAACCAGACGAAAAAGATCAGAAAGGATTCATTTCTAAGGTCTCACCTTCTAATGGGAGCATAATTGAATTAAATTGGATAACAGGACTAAATGCACCAAAGGGTATAGCCATTTCTAATGATAATGGTAAATTATATGTTTCAGATATCACAGATCTTGTCGAGATAGATATTGCTAGTGGAAAAATAATCAAGCGTTTCAATGCACCAGGAAGCGCTTTTCTTAATGATGTTATATCTGATAATCAAGGAAATATCTATGTATCTGATACAATTACTAACACTATCTACAAGCTAGATACGAACGTTAAGGATAATAATACGTCTTCTTTACAAGCTTGGTTACAAAACCCACAATTAAATGGTCCTAATGGTTTGCATGTTGACAATAATAAAAATAGACTAATTGTTGCTTCTTTGGGAGATTTCAGTAAACCTGGAGCCGGCATAGAGGTTGTTGATTTAAAGAATAAGACAATAAGCAGTTTAGGAAAGGAAGGAACGACTTCTCCTTTTGGCGGTCTTGATGGAATAGAATCCGATGCTACGGAAACACATTACTATGTTACTGACAATCCTGCAGGAAAGGTATACACTGTTAATGCTGATGGAACAGGGTATGGAACTTTGATAGATTTACACACACAAGGGACTGCTGACCTAGGGTTTATACAAGGTCAAAGTACGATTATAATACCTATTATGCAGGATAACAAACTTGTAGCTTACAAGTTATCAGAATAGAAGCCTATGGGTAGTTGCGAATAATTAATTCCTTATACCTTTTCTTTTTGATCCTTTGCAGTTAATGGGTCTTTTTGACTCAACTTCTGTAGTATGGTTGGCAAAATCCGCATAAAGTTCTCTAACGAAAGGTGTATTGGAATTAGTTAACATAACCTTACATTTCTTTTCATGTAATTATCTGTATATTTCAGCAACCTTTTTTGTTCCTCATAGGAAAATCCATTAGTCGTATATTTTGTGAAACATGCTGTTGAACTGATTCCCTTTGTACAAGTTAAACAACAAAAAATTTGATGCGATTGTGTCAAGCTTTGCCATTCATCATTTAGAGAATTAGCTGAAGCAAATGCTGTATTCAGGAATATTTTTGGTGTTAAATCCTGCGGGTTTTTTGCAACTTGTATATGTATCTTTACCTTATCAAAGGATTGGATTCATGAAAGATTTATGTCAAGGTTAGGAAAAACGACAGAGACTGAAGATAGTTCTAACAGATTATCTGATTTGCATACTCAACATGAGTGGCTTTGTAATATGGACTAGATTTTATAGATGCAGACTGCTATTGGAAATGCTTAGAATTTGCTTTGATTATAGGAATGAAACCATAACAACTTCAGTGGAGCAGTTATAAATTAAATTATTCAATGTAATTGTTATACTTGAATATATGTAGTAGAATGTTTCACTTTTTGATAGGCAGAAGTGATGCAATCTGATTGTAGATTCTATCAGTTACTAAAAATTTAAAAATGGATACATGCCTTGAATATTTATAATAATAATATGAGTCAGTATAATAAGTTTTCAAGACCTTTGCTTATGTATGATGATAAATGTTCTTCATGTACAAAATTTGCCAGGGCTGCAGCTATTCTGTCTAGAGGATGGATACGTACAGCAGGACACTATTATTCAGAAGAAGCCACAGAAGCAAGAAAAATAGTTTTCCCTGCATATTATGATTCAACTAAAATGTTTTGGTTAATCAACAAGAAAGGAGCATATGGTGCAAGATTAGGTTTGATTTATCTTACAAAAGAGATTATGTCGGGATTATTTAAAAGAAAACAAGAAAAAAATAACATGAGCAGCAAGAATAGCAATGACAATTACAGCAGCAATAACCATGTTTTGGCTTGTGATAACAAAAATCAAGTTACTTCCTGTGAATCCGCTGAAAATACATTAAGACGTATCATAAACATGATGAGAACTAGCGGCAGATTTCAATTTCAAAATAATTAGTTTTCTTCAGATTCTTCATAACTATTCTGCTAATTGTATATGATCGTGTTGATCTATATTTTTTTACCATCAGGAGAGGTTATGTATTATTAAATGCCAACATTGATTTGATTAACCTTTTGAAAAGTGTAAAATACTTACATAATTAGACAGAAATAAAGAGAAAACGGATCTTTAATTATTCTACTCCTTCTTCCAGCTCCTCATCTTCTTCTTCTTCTGATATATCTTCATCCTTTTCTTCTTCTTCTTGTTGAGTACTCATGATTTATAGATGCGTAAGCATATTATCGTACTATATAAATACTACTATTTTTGGATTCTGTCAAGTCTTCGTTGGCTCTCTCCGTTCTGGTCTGACGGTAAACTTTCGTTGGATGAAGACAAGTGTCTATACCTCTGTCAAGTTATGGGGTCATTTCACATTTGTTTCCTAGGCTCATTTTTTGGTTCAGTTGAATTTTGCAGATGTTGAAATTGTATTGGTAAATGGATATTATTTTACACACAGTCAGTCAAGGGGTAGAGAGGACGAAAGTCATTGGTACCAGTAGTCCCGTTATTACAATGTGGATTGAGGGATTTTCCCGCGTGAGCGCATATATTGCTGAGCCCGAGCGAGTGTATCACTCCAAATAGAGGCTAATGCTTGATGTTGGATCGTTACTCCTACTAGAATTACTGCTGCTATGATAGCAATTATAGATAGTCTATTCATTTTTTCTACTATAGAGTGAGCATGAATTTATGCTCTATAAATTATGGTTTAATAACAATAGCCAACTAAATGATTTTACAAATAATACTTTATCTATTTTATCCATCTTTCTTAGATATTTGCTCAATATTACTCTAATAGTCCCAAGAATTGTTTTCTAAATATTTCTGATTACATTCTTTTTTCTTTTTATTTTTCCAATATGCATAACATTTCTTCATTCATTCAGTGAAACCACCTCTAAGTGTAAATGTATATCTATCGGCATCCAATAGTTGTTGCCATGTCACAAGAAACCGCGAGGGAATTGAAATGGGAATTATTAGCAAAAGCAAAAGATTGTATTAGGAGAATTGATAAATAGACTTAAGTCACAATCAAATAATGGAAAACAATATGATGCGAAAAACTAAACTGAAGAAAGTTAGATATTGCACATATCCTGATTTTATATATGATGAAAATGTAAAATACTTTTGAAGGTAACAAGTCGGAGAACAAATAGTTATCGCTGCCATTAATATATATGACTGTATATTTTGTCATTGTTCTGTTCTAAAGAAATATGGTACAAGACATAGTAAGAGTGATAATATTCAACGCTTCCTTAGCGGTAATTGCAAGAGAGCTTCTTCTATCAATATTGGATTTGAAAGGATGAATCATAATCCACAAGCTGTTACTACGGCCATGAAGCTAATTCCAGCAAAGGGTTCTTGCGCAATGCCCAAAGATCAATCAAATTATTAGTGTTCAAATTTCACATCAGAGTGTCTACTATAATTGAATCGAAAAATACTTCTTATATTTAATGTGAAATATATGAAAAATAAGATCCTATATTGGGTGATGCGTATTTGGAGAGGTAATGAATTATGGCTAAGATAAAATAAGATGTAAATACCTTTTTGCTTTGTGGCTAAATAAGCTGTAAAAAAGCGCCAGTTATATCAAGTTAAATTATCGGCTCATTTTGAGGGTATAATCGAAATTTACCAGAGCATCTTAAAAAGAACCTTCTTCCATAATTAATTAACAAAATGATGAGCAAACACGTTGCCATTGCACTAGTTCTAGCTTTTTGCAGTGGGATTGGTAGCTGAGGTCAACTTCGATAGATATTGGCAAGAAAATCCTTCTCAGCTGATCAATTCCGAGAAGATCCAAGAGCTCATCACCTACCAGATCTCATAACACCATCAGAATATGGCGTAGGAGATTGTCCTCCAACATATAACTCTCCTAGTATTACCTTTTCTTGTTTTGATTTGGATTCACCACCTGAATATCAACAACGATTTTAAACACAAAAGAGTCAAGATAAGCAAAAAGTTACAGATCTATTTTTAAAACTGTTTAAATGAAGATATATAGCGTAGTCTAATGGAGACAAAACGCCTTGACTAATGGAAAAAAGTCCCAGTTAATGCAACTTATAAAACAGAAGGGTATTGTAGTTCTCAATTATGATATAACATTATCTAGTGGTGAAAAAAGTAATTACTATTATGATTTAAGGAGGATTGCGCTTGACCCCAAAGGATTAGATCTTCTTGGAGGTTTGTTGTTTGAGGAAGTATCAAAAAAATATGATGCAAGGTCAGTTGGTGGCTTAGAAGCTGGTGCTATTCCGATATCTGCATCAATTGTCATGAAAAGTTCTGGTGGACATAAAGATGAAATAAGCGGGTTTTATGTAAGAAAACAACCCAAGTTACACGGATTACAGAAGAAAATTGAGGGTTATTTAATAGAACCGATTGTAATAGTAGATGATGTATTAACTAAAGGTTCAAGTGTAATGCAAGCGCTAGAAGCTGTAATGAATGAGGGATTTAATGTAGCGGGTGTAGTTTGTGTAATAGATAGAGAAGATAAAACACCGAACTATTTGATACAGAATAACATTAAGTATTCATCATTGTTCAAACATTCTGATTTTAAATCGTTTATAGATGAAGAAATAAAGAAAAAACAAAAACTAAAGACGCAGTCTTTGTTCTTATGATTAACTGCCTTTATTATTAGCACTTTTCACCATTGGTTTTGGATATGTGATGAATTCTATATTTTGGTTGGTGAAAGTGTCCATTCATCAAACTACTTAGCATAAAAATATACAGAATATATGATACATGCTTGTCAGAAAGCGATTTTAGGTTTATAAGATCAAGTTTTGTGTACATACAAGAATATGGGTAGTAGGAGAAGACGAACGGTTGTAAAGCCTCAAGGGAGAACACGTAGTACTAGAGGGCGATGTCCCAAGTGTGCTACAATAGTGAAGTTCAATGTTACTGGTCAAATTGGAAAAGAAATCTATGAGTGCACTGGATGTACGACAAAATTCCCTATAGACCAATTGTAATGCTATCATCCATAGCTGGATTAATTATGGATGGTTGTTTGCTTGCTTGTTTGAATATGCCTGTTGTATTAAAATAACTGACTGATTAGCAAAATACCTATGAATATGATGAGTGAGATTTTTATCTTTGTATTATAGCATCTGAGAACCACTTTGGTAACATTTCACTTGCATTTCTTATTAAATACGATATACTGCTATCGAGAATGTAAGTATTTGCAAAATCATCTTTGCTTCTAATACTTCTACCATATGCTTGAACTAACCTTAAAATAGTATTCCAAGTATACCAATTTGGGTCTCTTTCTTTCATTGCTGATATCTTCCTATCTGTAAGATCAGGATAAGGTACTTTTACTATAATCTGGAATCTAGAGAGGTAATCCTTCAGATCTACACCAAGGTACAGTGATGGAGATATCAATACACTTGGTTTTGTAGTTTGAGAATGCTTTTGTAATATCTCACTACGGTCAAACATTGGCCCAGTTTCTATAAGTCTAGCCATATTCTCTTTACTTATATTGTTCTTTATGAATTGCAACTGCGAATACGAGGTTGTGTGGATAATCCCCTTCTCATTCTTATGAATACTCATAATATTATTGACAGCATTAGCAATCGAAGGTAAACTTTGGCTGATTGTCTTTGCATTAAGCCACGCTACATTCATTAGGTAAATTGGCCGATTTTTGACTGGAAACTCCGATTGCTCAACTCTGATAAACTGTACCTGATCAGGTTTGAGTCCTACGACCTTACATAGATAGTTTTTGCTAAGAATTGTTGCGCTCATAAACAGGGTTACTGCTGCCATGTCAAGAATATCATTAAAGTAATTTGAGACACTTAGTGGAGTAAGCACTATTCTCTTTAATTGATTATTTAAATTCTTTTCTACGTTTGTAACAATCCAGTTGTGTTTATTAAATTTCATGTCTTCGATTACAGCAGCCACATTCTTCTCCTTCGTCAAAGCATCAATAAGATTTTTTTCAGTATATGGTTCATAAGGCTTATTGCCTTCTACTGCAATGCTGGCTTTATCAATAAACTTGAGTAGCTCTTCTCTTAACTCAGTTCCAAAACCTATCCATGTTTCTATGTCGTATTCCATCTTATTTGGAAATTGCAGCCTTGGAATTAGGCGCATGAGAGCATCCCTGTAAATTGTAAAACTTCTAAAATCTGCTACTTCAGACTCTACTGTGTGTGCTTCATCAAGGACAAGCAGCTTTCTTTGATGCATATTACCAGAATAGAAGAGATCAGAAAGGAAATACTTGTAATTATAAATAGTGTGGGTAGATCTAGCTGCTATCCATTTTTGATGATAATAGTGACAAGGCTTCCATTCAAGGTCTATGATCTTTGATCGGGATTTCATCTTATCGATATATTTTTTCTTGGCAAAGCTATCTAGATCTATTGTTTCATACTTCGTACCTTCGCCTTCTGCTTTGTAGTCAGTCATTCTAGTTTTATAGATACAATCATAATCATCATCTTTCATACAGGGACCATATTCACAAGTTTCCTCTAGGCCCATGTCGTACTTTACAAGACACAGAAAGTTGCTTTTACCTTTGACTTCGCGAACAAAAGGAAAATCTCTGGAATATTGAGTTTGTAAATCTTTAGTAGCAGTACATATGTGTGAACTTCCGAGATATCTTGCCAATGCAATAGCCACGGGACTTTTACCAAAGCCAGTTGGTGCCTCCAAAAAAATGTACTTGAATCCAGATTTTAAGGCCTGTTCTATTTCTGAAAGTATTTTCTGCTGTTTGTCTCTCATAGTGGAGAGTGGAAAATAACTCTGTAATGACATAGCCATTGTAAGACACCACTTTATAAAGCAGCATAATTTGTTAATATATCATTAACTATATCTAGAGAATAATGATGACGATAATGATAATTATGATAATTAGAATGAAAAAATAAGAAGAAGCATTTTAGTAGTAGTGGTAATAGCAGCAAAAATGACAGTGTTAATGTTCTGATAGACTTTTTTCCAATGGTATCTGGAAAAAAATATCCAAACAAACACATACGATTGCTATTATCATTTAAAAATTTCAATGGAATATTATTGCTATTGCTAGACTGTGATATGGTTAGCAAGATTATTTATTAAGGAGATGCTCATACTTTTAAGGTTGTCCAATATGATAAGATATAGTTTTGCGTTATCAAAATAATTTTATAAGATTGCATAATAACCATCAACATAATAACAATTAAAATCAACTGTAAGGATTCTTGTTACTACTGCATTTGGATATATAGTATCGTCTCTCTCTTTCTTCTATCTACCATGAGTTTCTCTAGAATATGTGTATGGCTATTATTGTTGGACTTTCTGTATAATGATAAATAACCCTTATTCTATACCTGATGCTACCTACCTCTCTCTCCCTATTTGGTAATTCAATCATTATAAAGAAAATTCCTAATGGTATTATTGTCCCCTTGGTTTGCAAAAATATATGCGAAAGACTCGATTCAAAAATGCAAGTAGGTAAGAGCAATTATCTGATTGGAAAGAAATACTGTAGAAAATGTGAAGTTTATCTTTATCATGATGGAGTATTTTGTCCATGTTGTAGATGTCAGCTGAGAACTACGCCACATAATAAAAAAAAGAGTAGACCCAGCAAAAGGTTGATTGCAACTAAATCCATCTGTCTCTGAAATTGTGGCACAGGTTACACATAATCATCATCATTTTTCATTTGTTTATATAATATACGAGTAGAACGTGCTACTAGTTTTGCTACTCTGATAGGTTCAGGTATAGAACCTTGTAAAGTAAAAGAATTAAGTATTGTTATAGCATGTTTTAAGGTTAAACCCCAATATCGTATAAAAAGAAATTTTCCAGTTTTTAGTAATACTTGATCACGTTTACCTAATTTAGCATACTGTTCAAGCTTTGATTCTGGATTATCAGGAAAGTGATGCCGTATATTAGTTTCAAGGCCAGCAGAATCTTCAAATGTTATTGCAATTACTGGAAGTCCAGTTTCACTTTGAATTAATTTGCCATCAATAATATTATACATGCTAATGATTAAACCATCTAGTATTATACAGTTTATATCCTCCCTTTTTAAGGACCTAAACATACACAGAATATTTTCTGTTGAATCATTACCCTTTAATGTTGCATTGCTGAGAATGATTCCATCAATTATCAAATCACGTCTCATCACCACACCCGCAATAGTTGATTTTATACCATGTGCTCTGAAGCTTTCTGCTACCCCAAAAACCCGAATACCCTTTTTTTCTGGATGGAATCTGTGATTGATAATATTTTCACAATTATCACAGTTATTAGAGGTAATCTTTATCGACATATATATGAGGCTCATTTAAGCTAAAATAAAGTGTTCTTTTTTATTTTGATAATAACAACCATTTTTCAGTTGACAAAGCATTAACACTAAAAATACAAAGTGCGCTATAGCATAGTTTGTTTTGCCGGTATGTTATAACTTGGGAAGTATAATAGGTAAATAAAATATGTATTTTGATAATCCAGAAGCTATGGAATAGGCGAATTAAGATTATAAAAAGAATGATTAGTCTTCGATACTAATCATGCCATGTTATGAAACTTTCGATGGAAATGCAGCAGTTAAGGATAGAACTCGATTTTTTATCAAGCACTTGCTCCTTTGAAAGATTATAATAATGCTGCCAAGTTTTCATTAATACATGGTATACCTGACGTTTCTCTAGCATAAAGACATTTCTTCTTCTCTTTTAGGTTTTGTTTTTGTAACATATATCATATTTATGGCGATTGATTTAAAATAAAAATAAAAATACGTAGCAGTTAGGCCTGGCTTCATATTTTACCCTAGTACGCTATAATGCCCTCTATGAAGTAAATCAATCTGACTAATGATAATCATCTGTAAAATTTTCACGATAGGCATTATCATCAGTGAACCTTTCTTGTTCGTATTGACGGTCAGTTTGATACTCTTGATTTGATACTTCTTGTTCTCATCCTTCTGTACAATTTGCCATAAAAAGCTGGATGCTGGCATTCCTATATTATCAAATGAACTAACTTCTAGTCCTAGGTCATATTGTGACTCTTGAATAATGCGTGCATAGCGCTCCATTTTATCATACTCATCTTTATTTTTGGCAATGACATATCCTTTCCAAGCTTTATGTAAAGCACCTCACACCTGGTTTTCAAAGAAGCCTGAATCTAGCATTTTTGATCTGTCTGTGTTTATCATGCAATCTGATTTTTCTCTATTTTTGTAGAAGTAATACATAGAATACAATGATTTTTTCTTCGCCTGCTAAATCGATAGTATTTCATTGTCCATAGTTTTCCTTGAGTATTGGTACTCCATTTGTTTTGGGGTTTTTAAATTTTTTCGTCTGAATAATGTTATGATAAGTATGTGACCAATTATGTTCGGTTTGTATATAGTGTAATGTTATTATGTTATCGCAAATTATCTTCAGGTCACTTGTATCGTCAGGCCATTCTAATACCATCTGCTTATCTCTGTATTGCCAGTTTGCAGTAATAGAGTGGTATTTTGTAATTGTGTCGTATGCCATGTGATAATCACATTTCTTTACATTTATCAGATATGGCGCCAATACTAGGTCAATAGTTATTTTTCTAAAGTCGCTTATGCCTGAACCTTGAAGGATGTTTGATTCAATCCAATCTATCCTAGCAAATATGTTTGAATTATTGGTATATCTAAAATGCCGATATGTTTTGATTCTATGAAATCTCTTGCCTTGAACATAGACGTATTTTGATAATTATCTGCTTTCCTTGAGTTATTTCGCTTTGATTTATACGCTAATTTCTTTGCTACTAGCTCTATTTGGAAATTAAATAACATTGAATTTGCTGCTGGTCTAATGCCGTTCCATAATTGCACTACAACTACTTTGTTTATTTTTTGAGTTTATTGAACCTGGTACGCGTAAAGTTGGGCTATCGATTAGTTTGGTTTTGTTGTGGTAATGATGATTGTTGTTGTTGTTGTAATGGCAACTGGAAGAAAGGAAATCCACCACTTCCAAGAGCATATGGCATTTGTCCGTTCCACTTATTGATGGATTGCCATTGTAGGTACTGTGGGTCTTGCCTTAATTGTTCAGTAATAACCTTGATTGCTTGTGATTCGCCAGTAGCCCTAGCTACATTTGCTCTAGCTTGTGCCTGAGCTTGAACAACTGTCTGATTAGCTACTACCTGTACTGCCCTAAGATTATTTTGTTCTGTCAAGAATTTTTGATAGGCTACTACTTTTGATTCAACTTGAGTGGCAAATGCTTCTGAGAATTTAAAGTCAGTTATAAATACAGTTTCAACTGTTATGTCTCTACTAGAAAGGGTATTACGAATAGCCTGAGCTATTACAGCCTTTGCGGTCTCTCTCTTTGTTATGAGCTCTTCTGCATTGAACTTTGCAACACTTGCTTTAACTGATTCCTGTATAGTAGGTGCTATTATCCTATCTGCATAGTCTGCACCAAGCTGCTGATATACTATGTTCGCATCATTTGGATCAATATGATAATTCAGAGCTATCACAGTAGCTACTTCTTGCAAGTCATTTGAAGCAGCTGATGCATCAGCTTGGAACTTGAGTGTACGTACTTCTAGCTGTATCACCTGTTCAGCAAATGGTGTGATGAAACGCACGCCTTCTCCTAATAC
>JBJMFM010000303.1:0-11078 GCA_045808425.1 Nitrososphaeraceae archaeon
CCAATAAGAAAAATAATACAAAGGCTGACTTATTTTGTGGGTTGATGTGTTTTTTACTTTTTTCCATTCATTCTAAGGACGTCTACCTGACCGCTATGCAGCCAATCTTTTAACTCTTCATGACTTGGCTTTGCATCATGCTTGCCAGCTAGATGTAGATGTAAAAGAACGTAGTTAACTTGATTTAGCAACGGTTTGTTTGATTCATCCCCTTTCCGTGTCTTTTGCCTTAGGTCTTCTGGAACTGTAGCCCACCAGCTATCAAAGTTTCTCTTTCCTGTCGTAGTTGCTTTTTGACCATATCCCTTAGGTAATGTCATAAATACATACATTATAATGATAGTATTTTAGAGTTACGAGCATACATGTTGTAGACAGATAAATTAATAACTAAATTCTCATTTTACTGGCTTGCTTTTGTTCCCTTAACTTCTGAATTACGTCCTATTCCTTACCTTTCCATATATCCAATATCCTACTCCTATAATTATTGCTAAAATAATCAAACCTATAAGTACAGGAGCAAACAATGTAACAAGAAAGACTACAATAGCAACAATCACTAAGAATGCTATTACTCCAATAACTATGGCTCCTATAGTCATATTCAGATAATGATATAGCTGCGATAAATATCTGCATATTGTTGTGTCACTGTCATGCTAAAAAGTCGGGGGCAGCATCTAAAGTTATCAATTGTAGTCATTGCCAGTTTTACGGTACTTTTGATGTATGGATATGAGTCTGCTTATATCCTCTTCCTCAGAAAAAGCTACATTTGTATAAAGAGGTGCTACATATAGTATTCCACAGATGACCATATGTCTGACTTACAAGGACTTGAACAAGGTATTATCTGGAATGTTGTGAATAACAGTCGATAGCTGCTCACGCATTTTAGAGCGGAGACCTGAGAAACATGATGTTATAGATATCTTCTTCCTGCCCCGTCAATAAGATCCTCTGACCGGCTTTTTATGGAATTTAACACCATTAAAAACCATTAGTTTATATATAGTTTAGACATAATGAACACTGTAATAACATGTCTAATACAAGAAAAGAACAACTAAAAGACGAAGTAAGCACCTCAACACAACCAACGACAACTAATACCACAGCATATAATACATCTCAGGTACAGCAAGAACAACAACATTCTGTTAATAGAGCATTAGATGAGACTAAAAATAATATTAGAAGAGCAACAGATGAAGCAAGAAAAGATATTCCACGTTATACTCAAGCTGCTAATGAATACCAAGAACAAACCATTCAAACAGCTAGAGAAATAGCTGATAGCTTTCTAGAATCACAAAAAGAGATTATCAATTCACTACAATCAGCATGGGTTCCAGCAGTGGAAAACGCATACGGTGTTTTTTGGAATTACTGGTTATCTCCTAGGAGGGTAACTGAAGTATATGCAAGGGCAGTTAGCAGTGTTACAGATAACACAATTGCTGCAACAAGGCTTGTAAATAACACTGTATTTTCAAACCTACAGGCTTTCAAAACATCTATCCAGAGCACAAGAGATAATCTAAAAGAATTCTCTAGAATAGGTGTTAATGCAGCAAGAACATATGAGCAAACATCAAGAGATACTACAACCAGATCAACAGCTGGCTTTTCATCATCATAGAATGATAATACATACCTAACTTAAGTAACCATAAGAAACAAAGAGAAGAAAGAAAAGAGGTATCTTTCGTCAACATAAAATACCATCCAGTATCCCATTTTATTTTGTCAGCAGCTTATTTTAAATAAAAGATGGACGTTAGAACAGAAAAAGTATATATTCTCCAGATCAATTTTCTTTCCTGGCTCAATGTTGAATTTTAAAACTGAATATCTTGGACTGCAATATCAATATCTGGTCCCTAAAATATGTTAACGGTTAAATGTGGTACGCCTTTTACACCTTATGGAACCCAAATATTGTTCCTTTTCTTCATATTTAACTGCTCTGCTGACTAAAAGTATGATACACATTATTGCGTGCATATGTATCACTATATTTCTTCAATTGATAGATTACTACATACTTTCAATTATACGATCAAATAATAAGTAATCATTACGACAAGAAGAAAATTTGAAATGCTATAATGGAATCCAAACATTTTGTTTACTAATAATTTTCTAAGTGGCCCATTAATGATTTTTCGCTTGAACAATCTTTGAGTAGGATTAAATTGATGAGACTCAGGGTAACAAAGATGAATGAACTATGAACTGAACAAAGAAATTGCATTTGATAAAGTAAATCAATGGCTACACGATTATGGTTTTACTGTAAACGTAACAATGAGGAACAAGGATAGGGATGCTGGAACTCAATTTGAATCAAAGGTGTATCCTCCAAGAGAACAACAAAAGTTCTTTTTTGTGACATTCGGAAATAAATTCGATGATAGTTTTTCGATTCAATCAAACATTATTCTTACAGATGAAGATATCAAATCTATAGATCGTCTAAGAAAGAAAGAGCAGCAACAAGTCTATATTGACATTCATAGATTTGTATATTTTCTAAATATAAATTGTGATACACAATTTCCTCAAATAGTTGTACACAAGCTAATCTTTATTGATTCTTTGAAGAATAAGCAATTCTTTTTTGATTCAGTTTTTGCTTTGCTACATGCTATGGTAATTGTTGAATCGCGTTTCGAAGAGCTCTATTATTCATTATTCCCTGAGGGTAAAGGAACTGTTTAGTGTATAATTAACATAATCGATGTTAAGTATGTAAAGTATCTTACTTTTTGTCACTTATAACAGTAGTACAAAACGAAAAGCTAGTTTTAAATTCGTAGGCTTCACATGTAGCAATCAAAAACTCCGATTGATGGTAGACTATTGAATATGGTCAATCCAAAGAGTATCCACACTTGTAATTAATAAAGAAAGCAAAAATAAATTAGTTTAACTTATCTTTTACTTGCTGCTACAGCTTTTATTAATACGTAGTCAATAATCTCTTTTTTAGATGAATCCTTCATCTTCAATGCTGAGATATAAATTATCCTCTCTACACACTCAATGAACAGGGTTTTCGCGTATGGAAATATCTTTGCTTGAAGCCTTTGTTTTAGCAGTTTCCTGTTATGAATATAGTAATCAGCAGAAGGCTCGTATACATGATGTCCGACATGCAGAATCTCCTGTATCTGAAAATCCTCTGCTCTGATTACAGTTTTTATATTCTCCAAATGATAGTGCTCAGATGCCCAAGTAAAATAAAGGATTCGAAGTTTTGCAAATTGCACCAAAGTTTTATGGGATGAGTTTCGACCTATAACTGGGACTGCAATTACTAATAATCCTTCAGGTCTTAGAACTCTTTTGCATTCTCTTAAAAATCGTGATAGTGGCTTAAAATGTTGCGCAGATTCTAAAGCAACTATTCTGTCAACGCAATTATCTGCAAAGGGCAATCTCATTGCAGTGGCATTCACTAATGATATTGAGCTATTATTATTCACTCTCGTCGGTTTGCATTGTATATTCGTGTTTACCATTTCATAAAATAAATCAGCTCTAGTTGTTGCGGGAATAGGCAAAGTTATCTTTTCTACAGCAGCGCTCAATTGTTTTAGGTTAATATCAACGCAGATAATATCTAAAAGATTATTGTTCTTATATCTAAATTTCCAAATCACTGCTGGAGCAGAAAATCCACTTCCAACATCTATCACTCTTTTTGCGGACTTTAAGTCAGCGAAATCTCCAACCAACCTACAGAGTTCTATTTGGGCTTCCAGAGGACTAGTGGTAGCTTGAGTCCAGTAACCAAAGTTGAGCATATTATTGTTGGCGTCACCTAAAGCGAGTTTCACAAATGGTGTTATTGAATTATAAAGGTGTACTATATCATTTTCATTTCTTCTATTTATCCATAAAATGGACTTAAAAGAGTTCAGTAAGAAAACCAAAGTTTTGTATTTACAATAAGGGTTAACCGTGAAGTAATATAAAATCTTCGAAATCTCTTAAAAGTGTCATGAAATCCTAGATAAGCTAAGAATAAAACTAACAATTATCTTCCCTCACTACTGATCAAAAATAGAACAAGTAGATTATGTATTGTTAGTATCTGACTATCTTACTACAGCCTCGTTATTACATTTGAATTGTGCTAATAGTTTTGGCTCAAGGCACAAAAAATACATATAAAAAGGAATACGAAAGAATGTAGAATTGGAAGTATTAAGATGAACATACTTTTTTGTGAACAAATTACATAATCTATTTTTTTAGCTGCCTGATTTGTCTTTAATTCATAGTTGATTCAAACATTGTTAATACGTCATTCAAGTTTTCATCGTCTGCAAAGCTACATATTGTGATCCATTCTCTTCTAATTCTTCCTTATATCTCACAGATATCTTCAGGTTCCTGTGCATTAGTGGGACCTTTAGAACAGATTTCTAGTGAATTCGTAAAACATTCTAAAACTAATGTATTTGATGCTATCAGGGTTAAAGAAGAAGTACTACCAATTATAAGAGAATGTAGAAGAGGAACGATAATATGGTCTTGCATGCTGTGTAAAAATTTGCAGGTGATGAATTAGATACTTCTTATCATAAAAATTCATTGCCACTTGTAACAAATATTGTATATGTATGAAGCGATAAAGATGCGAGAAATTAGGCGATAGTTATGATAAAACGAAATAATCAATTCAATGAATATAGTGCCTTATGATTACACTTTGCTTTATATGCCAGTTGGACATATGTGGTGGTTGTTTGTGACAACCCGCAAATGGTATTTGACAAGTTATGCCTTGCTTATGACCAGTCTATACCATCTGTTTTTAGTTATCTGAACCATGCTAAATATTACTGTCCCCCACTTCCGCAGGCACAAAACCCGTATTCATCTATCCTCTTATTACATAGTGGGCACCTTTCGCCATATTCCACTTCCCACACATGTTTGCCATACATTTGAAAATGAGTATCGATTTCTATTGGCACTACAGTTTTGTCCTTGTTATCATTATCATCATTCCTCTTGTTATCGTTATCATTGTTATTATCAATGCGATGACTACTCTTTTCACTATCTTTATAAACAATAGCATTTGTCCCTACCGCATTTTCCAATAATTCGGCATCAGATCTTCTAATGTTTGAGGTTCGTTTACTTTTTGTTTTCATTAGATATCACCATTTTTTCCTATTAGCATATCAATAGGTAATTTTCGACTTTTCTACTATATCCAGGAAAGACAAAGAACATTAGTTTCCATCATTACCATATGTTTTTTTATTGTTCTTTACATTTGCTTTAATTATTTGAAGTGCATTCTCCGCTGGTTCTCTTTTAGGAAGCTGAATCATGAAGACATTTGAACTAGGGGGTCCAGAGAGGTTAGGTGCAAGCGCAATTAATCCCGTATCAGATAAAGCCTCAAAGAATTCTAACATGCTATTAGCATGTAAAAGATAGTTTTCGTTTATACCTACATCAAGAAAGCTAAATCGGATATCGACGAATACGTCTTGACCATCATGAAATATATCTAAGAAAGTATCCACCGCTAATTTTTTGCCATAAATAGCAGTCATAATTTCGTCATATCTTCTACGAGTGACGTAAATACAGGGAACTTTTTTTCCATTGAAATCTATCAATGTGGCTCCATCTTTGTGTAAGCGCGTAGCAAGTTCATCAAATGTGTAAAAGTCTTTATTTTTTGGCATGTATATCCACAGTTATTGTAATATATCACTATTGATTTTCTTTAATCGTTTCAAGAAAATAGTCTTTTAGCTCTATATTGTTTTGCATTCTTTTGTAAAGATATTGATGGTGGTTACACAGGAAAAAGGGTATTTGGTTTATAGACTCTATAATGCTATAATTACTTCTATCTTTTAATAATTCCAGCTGAACTATAAAATCTGCATGTGCACCGCAGATATTACATCTGAATGGTTCTCGATATAACCTTTGTATATCATCATCATTACCATCCTTTTTTTTTCTACCGCTCACAACACAAAGAATCGTATTTATGTCTTAAAAGAGTTTGTAGCTTTTCAAGATATCAATTTAAGTTCTTTGTGTACGTCTGAATCTAAATCAGCAAAGCTTTATTGATTTTGCTAACATCAATGCACGTTGTGAATCGTCAAGCATAATTTCGTTATTTTTGTATTTGCTACTGAAATATATTAGATCTATCATTTTACGACGATCTATATTAACTACGCTTGCTTTGTCTGTTGTGTTATATGCATTTATGTTCGTCAATATGATAAATCTATCTGCAGAAATTGTGGACTTCATCCTGTCAGATATTTGGTCGAACGTTTTGGTATGATCATTATTTATGATTACAGCAACAGCAACCTTTATTCCTGTTAGATCATCATAAATTAAATCAATTCCACAGCTTTTCTCATTTGCCTCTTCAAGTTTAGCCACAGAACCATTCTCATGTGCGTAGTTTACAAGATTTATTACGGCATCACGAATATCTGATTCCAATCTTTGCTCATCATTGGAACTTCTATGGATCTTCATGAAATCTGCAAGAGTAACCCCCATTATGCTGCCTTGTATTCTCAATCCAGGATACGCACTTCTGATAGTGTCGTCTATCGCCGCCTCGTCAATTGTTCGGGCACCTCTCCTTTTAGCATTTTCCATAGCATGGTACAGGATATTTATCATAGATCTAATATTTCTGAAGTCGTAGAATTCATCATATATCACCTTTATCTTGGCTGCAAGGTCTCTTTCCTCATCTATCGTAAACACCTTTTTGTTTGCTACCTGTCTTATATATTCAAGCAATATATCAAGTACTTCTTCTAGGGTGTTCGAACCAGCAAGATCAATTTTATAGTTAGCTTTTTCTAGCCTATCGAATACCGAAGCGTTCTCCTTACGTATTTCTTCGTATGAAGATGGTGTCATAACCAGCATAAGAATTGTCAATGGCAGATGCGCATTGACTACTGCTTTGATAAAATCTAGCGAATCCTCATTAGAGTCAAATTCATCAATTTGTAAAATTGTCAGTTTCCTCAAAAACTTCCAGTTTAAACTAGCCAGGGCAGTTATATTGGATATTATACCTTCTAGCGTTGATATATTGTAAATGTCTTCTCTGAACTTCCCTTCAAGTATTAGCTTGATTACGGCTATTTCAACAGAAGAAAATTCTCCCTTCAAAACTCTATGAATAGCAGAATAATTTGGAATGAGCTTACCATTTAGGATTTCTTCAGCTTTATATGCCAAACTCTTACCTTGTATTGAGTCTAAAATTCCGAAATTGAAAATTTTCTTTGCGTCTTTGATATTGTGCTCAGCTTTGTGTTTCAGAAAATAGACAACAGATTTTTTAAATTCCTTAATATAGTCTTCAGTGAAGCCTGCTCGTATAGCTCTATAAAGGCTATGCAAATCCCGAGGTGAAATTTGGGAAAGATCTGTATATGAAATTATAGTATTACTCGAGAGTTCTTTGAGACCTCTAATGTGCAAAGATAGATGTGTCTTACCTGAACCAACATCTTGAATAATAGTTACCAACCGAAAGTCCTTATCAGTTGCTGCGGTCCCAGTTATTTTCGAGTATAAATTCTCTATACACGATACTACAGCGGCCTTTGCCTCCTTGTGCCTTTTGCCTCCTATAATTTCGGCATCTGTTATAGTTGGTGTGGGACTAGAGGGGTATGGATTTTGTTCCAAGTTATAAGGATACACTATATACACCTCACAAATCCATGCAGAAGGCCTCTAACTGTTACTCCTTCATAGCCGCCAGTAGACAATTCGTATTTTTCACTGTGGTTATTTACTAATTGCTCAACCAAGCAGTAAAATACATCATGTGAGATACTGTGCTTTGTACATAATTCATTTCTAACCTTTGCAAGCTCAACCCAACCTATGGAGTTTGAATAATTTGAAATAGAACTGTCAAAATCAATCTTGAATTGGTCAAGCTGCATTGTTAAATTACTACTTAAGCTCCGTTCCGAAATGTGGCTCTCACCCCTTTCTGGATTCAATTTTGATAAACCTGAAATGACATCACCTGTATTCGACTCGACTGTCTTAGCAAGTGCATCAGAAGTCTTATTGATAGATTGTTCTAGAGATTTTATCGCTTCATACATTAGTCGAAACCTTGCGTCAGAATTTAACAAACTTTGCAAGTAGTAATTCCTATGCCAGCAGTAGTATGCTGCACCTTTCTTGTCTATGTATATATCACCGTGTGTAACAATATCTTCTAAAATTCCATCAATGTCTTGTCCGCTAAATTCTTTCCGTAGATCTGTTTTCTTAATGCCAAGCGAACCAGACAAAAAAATTCTTTGTGTAAGCTTTTCTTCTGCAGACATGAGATAAACCTTTAAAATTGTTATTTAAGTTTGGAAGTAATATATTACTGTGTCAAGGGTAAATAAAGTTCAAGTTAAATAAAAGGTTAATAATACGTAAATCGCAATCAGGCCGGGATGATGATTGCTCTTACTGAAAACGGTTATGATGTAAGTACTAGGGTAACTGACCGACGAATTTTTAATATACACGCACTTAAGCGCTGTAGATGACAAGCTTGTAAAACATAGATCATCAAACCTGTATATAGCGATATTTTAGAGTTTCAAACACTTAAGTTATTTATTGGTCGTAAAGATTTAAAGTTTTAGGCTGCCTCATATTCGCTGAATCTCCCCCTACCTTTCTTCATAACAGCAAATATAAACACAATTATGGCTATCCATATTATAGTAAGAAGCACGTTTGTGAAACTAACATATAGATAAGGGGTTGCCTCTTGGAGGTTCGTTTCAAACACTTTAATTGACGCATGTATATCTTGGAGCCCTGTATTATATGCTGAAGTATGAGGTTCCAGAGAGGAAATAGAGTTAGCGCGAGAAATCATGGCAGCAACGTCACTTTGTATCAGCCCAAACTCAGTTCTTGGGGTCGAGAATGACCACACAGGATTCCCTTGCTTTGGAAGCAATTGCTGTACATGCCGGATATGACTCAATAACATTTCAGGTGTTTGAGAAGTTTCGGCTCTCGACAAATATCCCATTGCCTTGTCGATGGGATAAATTGTCTGTTGATAGCCATAATAAGCCATTCCTGCTCCAAATGCTACGAACCCCAAAATTCCAACTAGTATCATTCTGTAGTATCTTGTATTCATATTATTCGCACCATTGCGATTGAGCAAGCTCGTTTTTCTTATCATCGTCTTATCAAATATAGTAGTATTTAGTGTATCGGTTCTCTTCTTGGCTAGCCTCATGTTAATATCTTGGGGGTCATAAGGTGGTTCTCTAACCCTTTGGACTAGCAAAGCCTTTTGTCTTCCCGTGAATGATTTCTTTGAATGCATCATGCCCAAATATGCGACGTAAATAAAACCCATTGTCTGAATTATAATTATTGGAACAAAAATTGGATTACGTGAAAATATAGAAATGAAAATCGCTATGCACCCATAAAGGCTAAAAAATATTTCAAGCAAGATAGTTTTAGTAAATGGTAGAGCATAAGACTTTTCTTTCCAGCGTTGTTCTTTTTTAAGAATACCGAATTTAGGTGTCCGTAAGAATTCACTTTTACCATTCAATAATGCGTCGAATACGGCTATTGTATTATTCAATGATATACCCTGTGCAAAGAATATTAGAAATAGATATTGTCGTGCCTTAGACTTCCATTTATTTCTCCATATTTTTCTAATCATGTAAAGATAGCTGAACGGGCCTGTTAAAATGTAGATTACAATGCCGGCAACCGGAGCCCAGCCCGCGCCATATAGTTCACAACCTAAAGCAAGCAGTATTGGAAATATAAGGAATTGAGTAATGAATAGAGGATGAATAAAATGCCTTGTTAATTGTATGAACGCCTGAATCTTTGTATCAAATGGTATTTTTCTCTGTAACATAACATCTAGTAGTAACTTTAGAGCAACTTGCACTGAACCTTTTGCCCATCTGAACTGTTGACGTTTGGCAGCGTTCATCTGAACTGGAATTTCAGCTGCTACTACGACATCCTCAAGGAATAGACATTTCCATCCTCTTAGCTGGGCTCTGTAGCTTAAATCAAGATCCTCGACTATTGTAGTTGTGTGCCAGCCACCTGCATCTTGGATGCATGATGTTCTCCAGACACCAGCTGCTCCGTTAAAATTCATGAATAAGTGTGTCAAGCTTTTTGCTTTTTGTTCTATTAAAAAATGTAGATCAAGAGAAATTGCCTGTGCTTCTGTAAGAGTAGAATAATCTTCATTTATATGTCCCCATCTACATTGAACCAGTCCTAATTTTGGATCAGCAAAGTTACCTATTGCTTTTTTTAGGAAGTCTGAGGGAGGAATAAAATCTGCGTCAAAAATAGCTACAAATTCGCCTTTTGCGTATTTCATGCCAGCTTTTAGTGCGCCGGCTTTGTATCCGGATCTATCCCATCTGTGAATGTAGTTTATATCAAAACCCCTCAACTTGTAATCATTAACTATTACTTTAATAATCTCGGTAGTATCATCATCTGAATCATCTAGTATCTGAATTTGTAGTTTCTCCTTGGGATAATCTATTTGGCATACGCAATTGATTAGCCTAGCGACCACGTATCTTTCATTATATAATGGAAGTTGAATAGTTACTACAGGCAGGGAAGCACTATTTGGTATTGTAGCTTTTCTATAGGTGTACCTTTTATGCCTTTGATTACGTAAGGAATGATAAGAAAGATAATGAAAATTAAGCGTGTAGCAAGTCATTATCCATGCGATGTTAATAAATATTACATAAAGGAAGGCGGTAATCACAAGCATCACGAATGTCCTACAACCTGATTGCAGTATACAGATATTTATTGCCACTGTGACTTTGCCAATATGAATTTGCTATATATCTATAGATAAAAATGAAGTAGATGAAAGAGAAGATTAGATGATGATAATAGACGTATGTATATACGAAAGGCTGATTATTGTTGCTGCTACTATTATTACTATTATTTTTTAATGATGATATCACTGCCCTTTTTGGAATATC
>JBJMFM010000304.1:0-11072 GCA_045808425.1 Nitrososphaeraceae archaeon
GTTTATTTGGTTTCAGACTCATTGCTATCAGAAGCATTGCAGTTAGAACAAATTGTTGCCAGCCAACAGTAGCCAGTCGTTCAGGTGTTTTAGATCAAAAAGAGGGATAGAAGTTTTAATTAGTTTTATTTTTGCATACTCTTTAAAACTGCTATGGCTTTAGTGTCCTAACTCTGTCGATTATCTTTGAATGATCAGCTTCTGGTTCTGTAGTTATGTAAAGAAGATGTTCGTCACCTAATGGCATAGTAATACGTTTAAGCTTTTCATATTCTGCCAATACATATTTTCCTTTTCCTATCTTTGGTGCAAGTTGGCTACGAGTTTTCCATGAATTTACAGCCAGTTCAAGTGATTTTTTACTTTCTTCCGGTGAGAGCAAATTTTGTACGCCTTTTCTATGATCTGAATGCATTATTTTACCATTTGAATCGCAAATAGTTACTAGTCTTATCTTAGGATCGCTATTCATGATATCGTCGTAAATACGCTTATAGTCCATTACTCTCTAATACATTAAGCTAATTTAATAAGATTATTGGCATCAATTTTTTGCCGTGTTATTGGTTAAGATTTGATTTGATTCAATTTAACGAAAACATTGCAGCCTCTCAAATAACTCTTTATGTGTGTTTTCTTCTCGTTGCGAATGTGAAACTAGCTTTTGTAAGTCTTTGAATACCACTTTGAATATAATTAGTTCAGAGTCAGCTTTATCTTTTGTACATAGATATTACACTCAAGGTAATTTAGATTTTAGTACGAGATGTTTATCTGCTATATGCAGAGAGTCTGTTTATAGATATGAAAACGACTACGATGATATTATTATGTGATAAATGCAAAAAGAATGAAGTCCAGATTTACAGTAATCGTGGTGATTGCTGTATATCTTGCTGGTATTATATGACAGATCCTAAGGTGTCCTAGCCTTGATCTTGTCTAGGAATACAAGCAAATAAATCGGAACCAGTTCCGATATCAACTAGTAGAAAGATCCGAAGCATTGTTACTAATTCCAAAGTCAGTTATAATAAATCAAGTATAATTCACAAGACGATTTAGACGAAGAGGATTTAGAGGAAATTAGCGACACTATTATTGAAACGAAAAGGTCAGATCAAGAACAAGAGCAAGAATATAAAAAAAGGAAAAAAATTTTCGATAACGTAGTAGATTATAATGACCAATTGATAGTATGTGAAAATTGCCGAAGACCAATAATAGTTTGGGATATCATAACAATACCTACACCAAAGTACTGCAAAACTTGTCTCAAATATGCTATGTTGTGAGACATATGGCTAGCCACTTTAAACGAACATAATTATTAGACCAGAGTTAGCTTTAGATTTTACGTTCATTCATATATGTATACCAAATCGAAGAAGAATAATAATGATATACTCTAAAAAATATCGTCTGTCCTGCCAAATCTAGTGCTATATCTTAAAAGTCTTGCTAAACATGGTTTAGTCAAAAGTTAATAGCAAAAATTACTGTAATATTTAACAACTAATGGCTCAGATTGAGGCTAATCAGGGGCAGGATAGAAGAGTGGCATCATCTTACTATTGCCATAATTGTAACTCATCGAACTGTTTAACAATCCAAAGACGTAGAATAGATAATATACGTTCTATTCAATTCTGGAGTTGTAGCAATTGTGGTTTTAAATGGCAAGATCTATGGTCATCTTATGGTCAATCCGTATGGTCTTCGCAATATCATAGTATGCAACAACCAAAAGTAATGATGTATAAGATTTGTTGATGATGATAAGGGGGCTGTATCATATGTCAAGAAAAGAAGCATTCCTGAGTGTTCTAACTATAGTAATCATCCTTGCTGCAACTATAGTAACATTAGCAGAATTTGGAAACTTTGGTACTGCTCAAGGCCAAGGAAACCTGACGAAAGGAAATGTGACGATAGAAAACGTGACGTTAACGCCAGAACAAGTAGCAGCAATATGTGATCCTAGTAATCCAAAGCTCAATTTCGTTAATACAACTGAATCAAAGATATGTGGCATTCCAAAAACAATTACAAATACTACATCAGAAAATATGACAACAGCAAATATGACAACAGGAGCAGAAGCACCATCAGCGGTTACTACACCATAGAGCTAAAATATTGTTTGTCTACCTATAGCTAGTTGGCCATTATCGTTGTTGTTATTATCACTAGTACTAGTAATAGCAGTATTAGTTGAATCCAAGGCTAGCCTTTTCTGTTGTTGTTCTTGTTGCTGCTTGTTTCTGATATAGTGTAATGCGCTGCGCTGTCTATAGTTGTAGCATTGGACAGCAATTCCAGTTTGACTAGGTGAGTATCCTTGAATAGTTCCATAGCCTGCAGCTTTTCTCTATTGTCAGGCTTGCGAAGTTTATCTAAATATGATAGAATATCTTCCCTCGTCATTTGCTTGAATGACTTTTCATTATTATGAAATTGTGATAATAGTGTCAATACCATAATGTTATTTTTTATATGATTGAGGGATGGATTGATCTCTGTCTTCATTGATGAAATAAAATCCACTATGGCCAAGGCGTTTTCCCTTCGTATTTTATACAAGCGCTCAGCATATTGACGAGTTAATCCTTCGGTGGCGAGGCCAATCTTTCGCTCCAAAAGCGAATCTCTATCATGAGTGCTGGTTGCTACGGTTCTAAGGAGATTCTTATTATTGATGTTAACATTAGCGGTAGCCTTCAATGATTTTTTACTCTTGGATGATGTTAATAAACTAGTATTCTATTCTAAACTAGATCTGCAGTAGTTTACATGGGAATACTAATTTACCATAGTATACATTTTTACAACGACTTTAGAAATCTAGACATCGGCTGTCGGACCAATTCATGGGCCATATTTACAAGATGCAATGCATTGCTACTTCATAAGTAGAGTTATTTATTACCATCCCACTATCTCCATTTTAGATGCATGCTACTCCCTTCAAAATGACGGAATTTCAAAGCTAATCTAAAAGCATCGAATATATCGTTATATGATGTGGCATCTTTGTCTAGCGTTCCAATTTTGTTACCCCAAGAAAGCGTAAACTCATTCTAAAGGAGGGATCTTGTTAAAATCCCATGAGATAATCTTTGCTGGTTTGATTACAAGCATGTACCTTGGCATATTTACACTAAATTGAACAAAAGGATTATCCAATGCACCTTTGCCAACGTATCTTTCATATGTCTTTCTTGCAAATGAATTGTTGTCTATTTCATCTCTTATCTCAACTATACCTTCTATTATTACTGCTTTACCGTTAAAAAATGAAAGATCTCCGGGCTTTCCTTCCACTACATCTATTACTATGGATACATTTGGGTTGTTTTGCAGATTCTTAGCTTTTCTGGTGTCCTTAGCGGTTGGCACAATGATATTTGTACCATCATAATAAAACCATACTGGCACTATGTGTGGCTTTCCATCCATAATCGATGCCATCCTTGCAATTCTAGGAACAGAGAGAAATTCATCTATCTCTCCCTTTGACATAGCTGCAGCAGTCATGAATTTGCGTAAATCCTTAGCTGACATGAATATGGAATGTATCCAATTTTGTTTATAAATATAAAAATATTCACTTCGTATGCATCATAATCAGGCTGATATGGCTAAAATACTGTAATTTTAGAAAGGACGATGCCATAGCACAGGAAGTGACTTTAGATTCTCTATAGGTGTTACTCTACAAAGAGGGTTGTTGTGTTTTAAGTCTGTATAGATATACTCAAATGTGTCACCTTTTAGAGGATACTTTCTTGATTGAATAGCTGCAGATACATGAGGGAATAAACTCTTGTACCTTTGTATATCCTGCCTAAGCAACTTGCAAATGACAAGGTCTTTATCGTCTAGACCTTCCCCGGTCATGATTGTGTCAATTGCGTGGGTTACAAGTAAAAGAGCATTTTCATCTCCTTTTGTTAGTATTTCAGAGGAATCTTTGCATTTAAACATGGTATATAGAAGCTGAGTTTGAAATCGCTTTATGAAAGCGGGGATCAGATTTCAGATGATTCTATTATCATATGTGAAATCCCGCTTGTTCTTTACTGTATACGTATTGTCTACCTTGCCATACTATAGGCTTTGTCTTTCCAGATATTACTAAAGGAACGACATTATACACACATGCAGCAATTACAAATATTGAGGCAAAGGGAATTCCTAGCGAATACAATGGTGTTATACCATATTCTTTACATTTTGGGGCGCATCCAACAAAAACCATTATGCAAGCTATTAGGTTAAGCAATATAAAAAATGAATAATTAAAATGGAAATGTCCCCCAAAGTTCGTGATAAGAAACAATTTTTCGGAAACAAGAGGATGAGAAATAATTAGTATAACAAATGGTAGCGTACAAGCAAAAAAGATAAGCAGTAAATTCATGATACCTTAAATTTATTCTTAATAATAAGTGGTGCCAAAGTTCTTCCCATTCCATACCAAAGTGCTTTTACTTCTTCAGAGCATGGAGTATATGCCATTTCCTTTAATGTTACAAGTTTCATGTTATATCCTCCTTTTTTAATAAGTGCTCCAAGCGCTTTATCTTCTTGTATGGCATCATGAACGGATTCAAATGTACCTATATTGAGAAAAATTTCCCGCTTTATGAGAAAAAAAGATCCCAAAAGATAAGCAACCTTTGATTTGTAATCATTTACATCGGCTGAGCCTATCTTAAACAAAATATTGACGAAATCCCATGCAGGCACAATAATTTTTGACCAAAATCTGTTTAGTTTTTCTGAGGATGGAATACCTGTTAATACATCTAGATTTTCTTTCTGCATATAGTGAACTGCTTTTCGAATTAAATGTCTATTAACATAATTGGTATCAGCATCAGCAAAAAGCAATAACGTTCCTTTGCTTTGCAAATAACCTTTCTCTGACGCCCAAGTCTTGCCAGTCCATTTTTCAGGTTTGTATTTTAAGGACAGAATTTTTAATCTGTTTACAGGCAGTCCAATAGTTTTACTATTATTTCTATTTTTGATATTTTCCATAATAGCTAATGTATTATCCGATGAGTTATCATCTATTGCGATTATTTCAAAATTGGGATAGTGTTGACACAATAAAGACAGTAGGCATCTTTCAATGTAATCTTCTTCATTTCTTGCAGGAACTATTATACTAACAAATGGTAAGTTTTCTTCATGGTCTATACCAGCGCAATAATCATAATTGGATTTAAGTAAATGACTACTACTGTTGTTACCACCATTAATACTCTCTGCTTTATCCTTTCGATATTTCTTACTTACGGTTAAATATTTGGCATTTGTATCTACACTTAAATTCTGGATCTCAAAATGTCTTTTTTGATCTGAATCCATAATTGGGATCGTTAAACGCGATCTAGAAGAGAGCAAACACAAATAAGAACATGAAAAAATCATCAAAACAAATAATGCTGTTTCCATACCATAATAAACGAAATTAATCATGGCACACATTAATATAACACAATAAATAATTTAAAGATATATCATTCCAGCTATTTGAATAGGAAAGTTCCTACTGGAACCCCGGACCGCCTCATCTGAATCTAATGCGGCTCTAATGATTTTTTGGCAGGCAGAGAGCCGCTGTTAATGGCCATTCTACTTGTTGTTGCTGTTGTTCTTGGTGTTCCATGTTCGAGCTCAAATGTTCCATTTCCTATGAGTGTCTTTAATGGGGTGTTCCATTTTCAGGCTTAGCAGTATTCATTACAAGGTACTTAGCTTTATCACTTTGCTTAGACAGTCAAACGTTAGACCAGTATGTAACTGGGTTATTCTATATACTTTTGTTAATGTAAACTATCAGTGTAGTCATCCATCAGTGCTTTTATTAGAAACCATATTCCTCTAGGCAAATCACCTACGTTAGTTCCAGTTACTGCAAGCACAGGCTGGCTAGTTCGATTGACACTGATACCCCACGTTGGGCATGTGACTACAACATAAAGATCATACAAAATGTATTTCGTATACTAAAAAGTTAGGTATATGAAAAGTTGTTATTCTCTAGTATAAAATGTTGTTTGTGTATGAGCTCTGGGTTCATGTGATGCTCCTACGCCCTGTTAAAGTACCCTACAACGTTGTAGATAGAGTTAGCACTTCTTAGTTAGAAACTCTTTGACTTGCTGGTTATCTATTAGAGCATTTACAAGTTTACTAAATTCTTCATTTGGTAAGCCAGAGCCTTCGATAGATTCAACAGCTTTAAGTTTGTAGTAGTCCTTAAGAGCATTTTTGGCCATCATTATACAACAGTAAATCACTTTACCAAAAGGAGTGAGATAATATCTTCCGCTCTGTCTTTTTATCAAGTCACTTTCCATCATAGCAGATATTCTAGAGTAGTATTGTTTGCAGCTTAAGCCTAATTTCTTTAGACTAATAATTTCTCCATTATTGAAGTTTGTGTCAGCAATTAATTCAAAGATTGATAATGATTGAACATCAGAGATTGATTTTAAAACATCTGCTAGTGATATATTATTATTGCTTTTATTGTATTGTAAAGATATTGTTATTGCCTCCTTCTCCAGCTTCCTTTTCTTGTTTTTTACTAGTGAATCTTATATCGTTTAGCATTCTGCCATCCTCGTTTTGTGAGAGTGCGACTGTTGTTGTTCCCGATATTGTATTTACCATTTGTATCAGTTCGTCATTACCAATTGGCTTTTGAACATAGTTAATATTAGTACCACTATCATGTAGCTGGGAATAGTATTGTTTTCTAAAGTTCTCATAAAACTGCTCGGAAGCTGTTATGAAAATGATATGTACAGTTTTATCAATTTCTATTATCTTTTTACAAAGCTCAAATCCATTTAGTACAGGCATTTTGATATCAAGTAGAATCAAATCATAATAATTAGATCTGAATTCTTTCAGTGCTTTGACTGGATCTATATATGAGATGCATTCAAAGCCAGCATCTTGCAGTACTATTTGGTAAACCATACAAAGGTCAGGCTCATCGTCTACTAGAAGTATTCCCTTCTTCTTTCTTTGATCATGCATTCCTGTTTGTGTAGGCTTACAGTCGTTTACTGCAGTAATAGCACCTGCTTGCGTCATGGTACCTCAGCTCAGGGTAACATTAAGGCTGCTCCTGATGCTACTATTATCAATGCTATAGATGATGTGTTATAGTTCATGTTATAACAGAACATAACAGTTTAAGATATAAGCTTTTTATAACATTTATCTGAAAAATCCGCTCTTTTGTTGTTAGAAATTGCAATAACTAACATAAAACCCAATTAAAGAACATATTTACAAGGCTAGGGGATCTACGCTGAGGAACACCATCATTTCTCAGACTAGAGTATCAAAGTACCGGGATCTTAACCTCTTCAAAAACATATACAAAGCAAATACTAAATCATATGCGGTCTATCCTGTCTTTTCTGGATAGGTAATGATCTTGTCATCAGTAAGATGAGCAAATGATGTTAACTCATGGAGAGCTGGCTGTTGTTGTTTGCTGTATATAATATCAAACACACTAATGCCTTCTACCATGAATAGGTAATCTGCTATCATTCTTCTATGACAACGCCATGGTACTGCTTCTGCACACATGATAGCTAAATTGCAATAATTTTTCATAAGCGAAAGTATTTCATTGATACCTTCTCTAAAGGATGTGGTTGCCATATAATCAGCATAAGCTCTAAAGCTCTTATTTTTCCATCCAGTATTATTGTCACTACGCCTGTATTCTTTACCATCTAATTTGTTTCGTCTTCCACCAAGCTTCTCAATATGGACATATGATACATTTTCCTTTCGCAGCTCTGTAGTCATCTGTTCTTTGTTAAATTGCGGACATGCTCTAGAGCCAGGATTACGACGTACGTCAACCAATACATCTACATGATTGTCTTTCAAAATAGAAATAAAATCACTCCACTTGCGGTTTGAATGCCCGATAGTAAAGACGTGAGTCATGATTCGCTATATTAAGTGACACGCTATTTCAAGCCACTTTCGGTTGGATAGAAAATAGCACTAATAAGGTAACTTGAATAGTTCCATAGCCTGCAGCTTTTCTCTATTGTCAGGCGAGGTTTCCAGTATTTCAAATGCATGTTTGAGTATAGTATCTAATGACTAGGTTTACATCATATCGATAATAGTATTGTTGAATCTAGAACCACAATACTCACACAGAAAAATCTCAATTGTAACATTTGTAGTTTTTACTATGCGTTCAGGAGTATCTCTTCTAGTGGCCTCTTTTTGACCAGAAGGACGTAAATGACCTTTTTGCCAAAATAGTGAACGTAGCGTTTTTGCATATTGGACCCTGGCACCCATCCAGCATGCTGCTCCAGGGTACTTGTTTTCAGCTTTCTAGCCTTCTCTGAGAGAGAACTGTGTCTACGTATATAAGGCAAAAACGGCTTGGTAAGAAGGTTGTTTTGGATTTTCTCCTTGTCTTCGACTGGAATGGAAGGATCTTTCAATAGTTTGGGAAAGAATTCTTTTTGGTAATATCTGTAAATACATTCTAGTCCACTAACAGTTAACTGTCTTCTACCCATACTCTGTTTATGTAGTCCTACGAAAAGCGGAGAATTTGGATTATTTCTAGAAGGGTGATTTGCTAGCCAGTCTTTAATATATGGAAGTGATTGAATGAGAGGTATGGATCTGCTTCCAGTTTTGCCGTTCACCACAATCTGAGCATATTGATATTTGTCTACATTCTTAAACACGATATCTTTAATTTTCAATGTCAGTAGTTCATGAGGCCTGCAACTTGTATCATGGGACATCGTATGGTAACATCTATCGCGTTTGTTTGTAACCCACTTCAAGAATAACAAGTCGTCTTCCTGTGACCATAAATCAGAAGGTTTGTAGCAACTTATCTCCTTTCTTTTCAGACGAGCAATACCTTGAATGCACTCTGGCTTTCTTTCAGATACAGATAGTTCGTTTCTTTGTTTAGGACTAGGTATGTCAGAATAATACAACCATTTGAAAAATCTAATTAGGATAACCCTTTTTATGTTATAGCTGCCAATCCATTTATGCATAGGGTCTTCGCTTTCTGATTTCCTGCAACTATCAAGGTATAGCAAAACATCGTCTTTTGTGTAGTCTTCAAACCTCTTTTCCACCCCAACTATTTTTGATAGTTCTGATAAAAATTGAATAGTGTATTGTATATATGAAGGCCTAGGATTAACTTCATGTTTAAACGCAATTATATAATTACAAATAGTAAGGGCATTTTCTTCAGATAATCTAGTTCTATCCTTTAATATTAAATCCGACCGTTTAGCCGTAGTAAAGCATTCTGTCGCTAAGGCGACCTTTCGGTCTAATTCCATATTATCTTCGATGGGTGCTAATGCTGTTTTCAGTGATTCGTTAGAAAGCTTACCTCCCCTTCTTCTGCTAGTGCCACTGAACATTTTATGATTTACATTAAATATATTCCGGACTGTTATAATGCTTTACAATACAAACCATTACCAATTGATAAATCTTAAGAGCTCCATAGCCATATTATTAATATTTATGCCTAATTTATCAGAAAAGAAATTCATAAGTTGCATTATTATTTTATATATTTTCTTCCTTTTTCTTCCGATTCTTTTTGCATCAAATAATATAATATTAAATACCTAAAAACAGTCCATGACTATATGAATATACCTAGTTTGATACGCATAAGTTATAACTGTGAAACTCTTTTAACCTTTATTGCACAGTGAGACTAATTGGCTATGAATGAATCTTATCATTGCAATCCATGTAACCAAGATTTCCCTGATAAAGAAACCGCAACAGAACATAGGGATGCTACTGGTCATGAATTAAATATAGTAAAGCTGGAAAAAAATGAAAATAAGTAAAAGAATAAGTACTCTCTTTTATGAGTATATTTGTTAAAATCTGAAATAATTAGATCTACTTTAAGATATACGGTAGAGATATGTCTTAGCTAATGCCCCAAATCTTAACAATAAAATTATATAGATTTTTCATAAAATCTATGCTTGAAGTAATGAACAGTAATTTTTTCCATCCATCCCATCCTTTCCTTTCCTTTAGACACGTTACTACCCTCAAATGATAAACTTCAGTGCCAATCAAAAATAACATCGCAATGGGCTTATATTTTTGTACCAATCTAATCCATATAACGCTGCCATAACACCTGCTAATATAGCAACGCTGGCCAAACATACTATTGCCGTAAGAACTATTATTGGACAAGCTATACAATAATCTTCTTATTTTTCACATGGTTGTTTCCTTTTGGTTATTAGGCCAATAGACCTGAAATCACCATCTTTTCCGTAATAAGTTCAGATAATCATTATCGTTGATACTGAGATTACATGTTGGCTTCATCCGCTCTTGGAGTATTTGGAGATATATCGGACTTGCTTGCTAATCCTGTCTCTGCAATATACTTAAGCATTGCATGGTCCCTACGTATTAGTTCTTCAACCATGTTTGGTTTTTTATCTAGTCGCATTCTGCTTTCTAGAATTGTAATTGTTTTAATCATAGCCTTTTCTATCAAGTCATTATTCACATCTTCCTTGAATAATTCAGTATTAAGCTTGTAAAACCACAAACCAAACGCTTCGAACATTACAAAGTCTGTAATAGATTTTCTTAGCTTATCCTGTAATTTGCGGATTAGACGTTTATGGTGGCTGATTATTTTTTTATCAAGTACTTGCTCTTTTGAGAGATTATAATAATCCCGCCAGGCTATCCTTAGTGCATTATACGTATAATGCCTGTCTGGTCCATAAGGACGTTTGTTATCTTTTGCGTTCTGTCTTTGTGACATATCTATATAATATTACATTATAATATCAGATATAAAAAAGCTATTTAGTATTAATAAATTACTTAATGCCTACTATCACATCTCAATAAGTATCTTACATTTGCAGACTAATTTTTGTTAGAGCCTCTTGAACTGAAAGTACAGGAATGTAACTCTACTAAACTCCTAGTGTACGTATCATCTGCCATTCTACTATTGCTGCAAT
>JBJMFM010000305.1:0-11809 GCA_045808425.1 Nitrososphaeraceae archaeon
TCTCCTACCATAAAGGAAAAAAATGCACATCAATTCGTTGCTATTGATAAATGGAAAATTTTGCTTGCCCTCTACAAATGCTGCAATACGCTGTGAAATATTTTCTGGGAAAATCATGCCCATATGGGAGTCCCTTATTATTGTCACAGCTGACCATAAAGTTATCAGTTATATCAACAACACGTTTATACCTAGAGTCATTAACTAGCTTCAAAGAGTGTAATGAAATTTTGTCGTCAACAATAGATAGTACCAAAACTGTTTACATCATAGTTCATGGACAAAATCAACTGTTCGATCAAGTACAAGAGAAATTAACTTCAAAGGGCTTTGAAAAAGTTAAGATGCAAAAGGCAAGTCTTGATAAAGCAGGCACATCAGGCGAATATGTAGCAATGGTCCAAAAGAAATTCTCATTAGCGAGATCATAGGATCAAGCGCAAATGTGAATCCCGATATACCGATTGGAGCTTGGGCGAGTGTGGAACAGAGGGAACTAGATAGAATACCTCTAGAATAGTCAGAGTATTACTAAAGAAAACTACCCGACTTTATTTTGCCTTTTGAGAAGCTATAAATTTATTTACAGAAATGTATTTCCTGGAGGTTTTAATAGAGAGAGAAGTCAAATTTGTGCTAGCGACCTTTAGCATACCTGTGAAATTATAAAGGAATAATTTCTTTTAATTTGCCCTAAAACAACAGTCCAATTATTTGTGTATGTGCTATATCGCTTGATATGACAAGAACATAACGTTGTTGTGGATATTGTCCTAAGCCATCATATGTTCGAGTTATCAAGGTGCACTAGTCTTCTTAATTATTGTCAGGACATCTTCATCGATGAGCATATGATCTAGACCTACTTTTTGACCGCCGAACTTCGCGCTTTTCCCCCATATATATGAGAATCTAAAATCTCTTATCATACTTCGGTGAATCTTACTGCATACATCCTGGATAGTACAACCTCTACGCATAATCATTGGCTCTTTGTAATCCGTTTCTCCACCCTTTGGCCTCATATAGATCCTGATGAAGTCTAATTTTTTATAAATCGCATCTTTCAACGCATCGATATTGATATTTGCATCTGCAGAGATCGGAATAAATTTATCTCCTATTTTTGACTGAACCTCTCTGACAAACCCTTGGTTTACAAGGTCTATTTTGTTTAGTACGACCAAAGAGGGAATGTAAACTCTGTTGCCAATTAGCACATCTATGAATTGTTCGTCTGTAAGACCGGGCTCTCTTATAGTAATTCTGCCATTGTGAATACCGTAAATACGCGAGATTTCTTTCACGAGAGCTTCTGTTATCCGTGTCTGAACCTGGATATTTACCGAAACTCCTCCAGTACTTGTTCTTTCTATTAGCACATCGGGTGGTTTTTGGTCTAATTTAATTCCAATATCAGAGAGCTCCCTGCTCAGTATTGCCAGGTGTTGAGGCTGAAACACATCAAGAATGAGGAGAACTAGATCCGCATTTCTTGCTACTGAAAGTACCTTTTTGCCAAGACCCTTTCCTTTAGATGCCCCCTCTATGATTCCTGGCATATCAAGTACCTGGATCTTTGCTCCCCGGTGGTCTAATATGCCAGGAACTGCACTAAGAGTTGTAAAGTTGTAGGAACCAACTCTTGACTTGGCATTTGTCAGTCTATTAAGAAGGGTTGATTTACCTACACTAGGCAATCCTACAAATACTACTGTGGCGTCTCCAGTTTTTCTGATATCAAAACCTGCGTTTCTGCTTCCAGTGGATAATGTTTTAGCGTGGGTATTTTCCTCCAGCTCTCTTTTCAAACGTGCGATTTTAGCCTTCAGCAGGCCGACATGATGCTCAGTAGCTTTGTTTATCTGCGTCTTTTCAATTTCGTCTTGGATAGATTTTATCTTTTCTGGAATACCCATTAAAGAATTTTGTAGTCAATGGAATATTTACTTTGTCGTGACTCTGATACGATAGCATTCGGTTAGACCTCAATTGCTAAATGGTGTTGTAGTATAGTATAGATCTATGAATGGTTTATCGAATAATTGTTAGCTTTCCTTATAATTGTACTTATGCCGCAAAAAAAGTGATGATATTGTGTCATGACAAATTTATCAGCGTGCTTGATCTTTATGTAAAATACTCTTTTAGAATTTGACAATTCCGACGTGTTCCTGCTTGTTACTCTGAGGCTAAGGGGTACATTTCCACTAACAATATCTGGTGAAAAATTTTTATCACTCTTTGTTATAGCAAGTGCATTTAGACAAGACATAAGTTGTAACTCGTATTTCTTTAAGGTAAAAATAAAATCTGATATGCAGTAGTCTACATGCTAGATGAATCGATATCAATCGATCACGACTGCTACCATTTATTACCAAAAAACTTTAAAATGTGTTATTATTCGGTAGCGATAAAGACATATCTTTTTTAAGCGTTAGGGAAAAAGACGAATATTGTGCAAGCCTCTTATCAATGAAATTCTGTTAGAGACAGTATAATAGTTTAGAATAAACTATGTTAAAATTAGGAGAACTAACAACTTATCCAAATGCCATGAATACCGTTTATGAAAAATGCTTCTACTATCGTCATAAGGATTAGCTAATGTATAACAGAATAATTTACAGAACTCAAACATGGTTTGTAACATGCACCAAATACGATGGTATAGAAAAAGTTCAAACAATTAACTTCTCCTGTATACAACGAATGACATATAATGTTGCGATGTTGTGTGGGCAGAGATTTTATCTCTTAATCGAGCTATAACTTGTACTATTCTTCGGTCATGACAATGTCAGCTGAACGAGAAGCGCTTTAGAAAATCATGGCTATATCACTCCCTTTTGCTTATAGATAAAATGACTAAAATTATCTTTCTATTTTATATAATGCTACATAGAGTCAGCTTCTTTATTAAATACGCTGTGACGGGATAAATCGGAAGCGGCAAACTGTACACTTGACTCAGCTAGAGATAGATGAATGTGTTGACTGGATAAAACATTGCATAGACTTTGCCCGCGATTTCAGATATAACTATGTGTCCGGGGAAGTAAGGGAATTTCTTGTATTTGAGGCTCAAGAACACTATATGGACGTAAATTCACTCAAGAAAATAGAAAAAACTACGGGTATGACTCTCGTACATATAAGATCCTTCAATGGGGTTGCAGAGTTATGGTTCAGCAGAAGAAGAACGACAAGAAAAGCCATAGAAGCTCAACATAAAAAGAACAATAGCGATCTTCAGCTTAACCCGTAATCATTTTACCCATCCTAAAACCTTTGCCGATTTTGCTGCAGCATCACCTAGAGCTAGTTTTGGTTCTTTTATTCCATAAAAAACCTCGTCTAACGCTTGTCTTATGTGTTCAGCAACAGCTTGATATTCCGGGATATTAGGCCTGCCTCTTCCATTAGAAATCATTGAAATCATATCATCATAAAATGGTATAGATTTTCTAAGGTGATCAGCATATGGATTTGTATCTTGCCCTAGTGTTGTCTGTGTTGGGAGAAATCCTTGCTTAGCCAGCCAAGGAGATAATATTTCTGGTTTTAACATATTTTCAATTATTTCCCATGCTATATTCTTATGCAAAGAAGTGACTGGAATACTAAATTCCCATCCGCCCATCAACGTAGAGGTTTTAGTTTTATTATCAGGCACAGGGAACATTGGAATGAATCCTATGTTGTCTGTCTGCTGCTTTGTTAGGTTGGACCATGTATTTGGCATCCAAGAGCCTTCTATCATTACAGCAAATTTCCTATTCGTAAATTCATCACCAAAGAAATGTTTTTTCTGTGGTTTTATACCCGCATCAATCTGAGCTTTGATAAATTCTATAGCTTTAACTCCTGCTGAACTATTATAAGCTGGAAACCAATACGTTCCTTTTGTTGGATGCCCGCTCTTTTGCTTAATTATATCTCCTCCAAGCATCCAAAGATAGGGATACCATATGTCCGGAGAATGACTAGCTCCAGTAAGATGTATCCCTTCTATCCCTTGAGGCCTTAACACAGAGTTAAGCTTCTTTGCAGATGCAATATATCCGTCCCATGTCTTTAATGAATTAGGATCAATATTAGCCTGATTTAACAGGTCCTTCCAATACCAAATTCCTCTTACGTCAGTCTCAAACCAATTACCATACATTTTACCTTTATAGACACCACCAGCTAAGTTTGATTGATACCACTCAGAAGCCCTTCCCCATTTTTCAGTATAATTTGTAAGGTCTGCTAATAATCCCTTTTCAGCAAACTCTCCAAGCCATATTTGGTCTAAAGATATAATATCAATATGTGTGCCATTAGTTATCGCCTTTAACATCTGATCTTTGGTGGCATTATGGGTTAGATCATGGAGTTCAATATACCTTAAGTTAATGCCAAGGTCAGGATGATTGGATCTTAATTTATTAATAGCATCATTCAATAGTGCCTTCCCCATGTCTGCTTTGCCCAATTGGTTAAAGAGGGCTGTGATGGTTACATTTTCTTTTGGCTGTGGAGACGCAAGAACATAATGAGAAGATATTGTGTCTCGCTTCAACTGGACTAAAGGACCTAGCGCGACGGTTATACTGATTATCATAAAGGTCAGAATCATCCAGTGGATAGTTTTTTTCATTATCCTAAAAGAATGGGAAATTAATTTTAAATATTTTTTGGATACAACCTCTCAAACCTATTTTAATGTACTCACCAGTATGTTAAATTTATGCATATCATACTGTCATTCGAAGTATAGAATTGTCATACTTGTTATTTCTTTTTTACCTCCTTTAAAACTTCTTGTAGATAACGTCTCATTTCATCATAAGAATCTTCCAATTCCTGTGTTCTCCTTTTCACTTCTCTTCTTAGGATAATGTTCCATTTACTGAGTAAAATTACTAATACTGCAATAGCAACAACACCGGCAGAGACAGACAGAAAAACGATTTCTGTTCTTTGTGTGGAAAGAGCATTGTTAATCTTTGAATATACTTCTGAAGTAGGAGTCACTATTTGAATAAAAAATAATGGGCTATTGATCACATACGCAGGATACTGAGTAGTTAATATCTCACCACGTCCATAATCAGATACTGCAAGGCCTGATTCGCCGGCTAGTAAATTTCGGGTTAATTTGTTCAAGACTTTATTGTGATTGATAAATTTTTGCGCATAGGCATCAAAAAAATTCTGTCCTACAAGCATCTCGCTTGCGCCATTTGCTAGCATGGTACCGTTTTTATCATATACTACTAAGAACTTTGAGTTGACATCTTGAACATTTCCATAATGTGCAAAAAATGGTACAGTAGGTATTGATGTTACTAGCATTCCCATGTATTGACCACTGTCTCGATTCATGATTGGGTAAGAGATAAATTCTCTGAATATCTGCTGTCTCTCAAAATCGCCATGAGAGAACACTGGCGTAAGACTACTTTTTGTTTGCTTTACCCAATCTCTAAATGAGAAATCCTCACCCAGAAAAAATTCTGATGATTTTCCAGATACGCTATTTACTAGAACATTGTCCTTGTCCAAAAGAAATAGTCTATCTATTGTAAGATTATGTACGTTATAGGCATCATCTAATAACTTTGTAGTTTTATCACCCCCCAATTCCCCTTGCTGCACATAATGCGAGTTTGCCAAACCATACAGCATTGACATAACTAGGTCGATATCTGAGCCTATATGTAGAGCAATATCTTTTGTAGATTGTATCTGAAGCAGTTTTTGTTGTTCAAATACACTCTTTTTTAGATCATCTGCAGTAATATTTTGGATATAGAATAACAAGCCATTTGAACATACAATAATCGAAATGATAGAAATGATGCCTATTTCTCTTTCTTTTCCTAAAAGTAGGCGCATACGCGTAGATATCACAAGTGGGTATATCTTATATTAATAATACTACTCATTAGGTTAATTGGTATCGATGGCCGCAATTACTATATTTTGTCGCTTCCTTTTTCTCCTGTAATATTTCTACTGTATATAGCCATGACTGGAATGGAGGGAATGGGATTCGAACCCATGACCACCTGCGTGTAAGGCAGGTATCCTAACCAATCTAGACTACCCCTCCCTAACTAACTGCACGTCAACTTGAGCGTATCGATATTAATACGTTATTTGAAATAATGACAGTAGGCTCCAATCAGGCCTGTATATCTAGTCATTCGCATTTCGTTCAGCAAGAGAGCATGATGTGCTCGCTAGTTTTTGACTGTATAATCACAATGTTATATAATTTGTTACTGATCTTATACAAGAGTAATGGACATAGTACTATGTTGATATGTCGTGGCTCGACACCTAGTTATGCAAGAGCTTAAGTTTTATTAAATGCATTCACAAATAACAGTATCGAGGATGTCCTCTCGCGTCGATACGCTCAACACATTGACTGAGAAACTAAAGCAGACAATTAATGAAATTCAAGATCGGTATGAATCATTTATCGATTCAAATCAGCTCTACAAACAGGGAAAGATTAATGAAAGAGAGTTCTTTGCTTCAATAGGGGATTACTTAATTGCGTCATCTGCAATGAATTTCATTACGGTGCAGACAATATTCGAAATGAGATCCATGGTGGAGAAGAAAGCATCAACCAATAATCAGACGGAGCGACTTAGTTCTCCTTCTGCTGCCGCACCATCACAGGGTGGTATAGGAATTAGCAGCTTTACGGCAGAAAGTCAAATGCCAAGAGCTGACCAATTTAGTCTACCTAAGCCACAACAGCCCACATTTAAGGCATTACAGACACACGATGGACAAGGATCTGTAAACAGCAGTGAAAATGTGCAAAAAAAGGCTACGAAAGACTGTACCGTTTGCGGTAAGGCAATTCCAAAGCAAGCAAAATTCTGCAGTAGGTGCGGTAATTCACAGTAATTAAACCTTAAATCCGGAATGCGGTATATACTCACTCTGATGAAAGCTTTCAATGGTAGGGCTGCTACCGAGGAGTATATGTCTACGCACTCTCTTACTTTTTCTACTCCTGAAATGACGTTAAAGAAATTTGTCTTATGGCTAGGTGAACCAGTGCCTAATCCTATGACTAAGGAAAATATTCCAAGGTTGATGCTATACTTAGAGGACAAAGATTCACAGTCAAGAGTTACTAAATTATCTGACTTGATGCCAGACACTGACGATACGTTCAGGCCTTCTGGAGCAGTCACAGACATGTATAGTAGTAAAGAATACGCTGGTCGTATTGCTAACGATGCTCCAACAAGAATGGATTTATCTTCTAGTGTTATAAGGCACTCAGAAAGTAAATTTTGTTTTAAATGTGGCTCTAAACTTAAGACGGACTCAAAATTCTGCAGAAACTGTGGCACCAAGCAGGAAGAAAAATGAGAATGTCCGCTCGAAAATAACTGACCAAACGAGTTTTTCGATTGTTCATCTATATGCTATTTTGCTCCGAGTTTAGCTGAACTCAGTCACTTGGAGGTTATGGCATAGATACCGCCGACACCGTAAGCAAGCGATATTAGAATTCTTGACGTCATCAGCGCAATATCTTGTCGTGCTGCAAATAGAACTGAATCAATTCCTATTGCGACAGGTATAGCGAATAAAGAAATCAAGCCGACTACCATTTGCTCACGGTTATCCAGTTTGTTATATTTTCTCATTAGCAAATAGGTAGAGACATTACCTAATCCAATGCCGAGGAGTATTAAAAATTGATAAAAATGTACGAATATGGGTATAGCAATAAAAGGACCAGCCCAGCATAATCCATTTACTGCCTTGGCATTGGCAGGCCACTTTGTACTATTTTTCATTCTATTACGTATAAAGGAGATCGATTTTCGAAATTTACCAAAAATTATGCCAAAAGTAAAAGCGAAGCTTGTAATCCAAATTACTGGATAGTAGAGGTTAGGTAGTCTCTTGATAACCACAACTTCTGTTAGGATTGATCCGAAACCAACGGCTATTGAGACAGCTAAGAAAAGAAGTCCAAATGCATGTCTTGTATCGTTTAACCTCAAATATTCATCCAATTATGACAAGTTTTCATCTCCATAATATGTTCTTACCTTTCCAAAGGCTAAAATTTGACAAGTCTTGAAGGGAGATTTGATAAACATAGTCACTGACTTGCCAGTCCAATCATGGCAAGTCCATATTGTATTAGAGAATTATTTAGCTTTTGTGGCAGTAGTTATCCATAATATTTAGCTAAGCGTTACAAATGCTCTAACAGTAAATGCAACTTCTAAAAAGTCCAATGATATGACAAGGATTGATTATTATATATATAGATGGAATGCAAGACTAGAAGCTCAAGATTGATTAATTGTGGCAAAATCTGGAAATCTGGATTTTGACAACTTCAGACAAACAGTTTTATCATTTAGTTATTAAGTTAACAGATGGAAAAATATATGCAAAAGATAATGATACATGTGCCTTACTTGGATCTGCTTTAATACGCATTGATAGATATGCGGCAAATTGTACAGGCGATTTTAGAGTTTCTTTAGAAAAATCTAATATATTCAAATCAAAAAATATATGCGACAGATATTCTTTTTATGCAGAAGACGTCTTGTCAGAAAAAGGAAGAGCGGTTTGCATAGTTAGCGGCGGTCTAGATTCGATTTGCACCGCTGCATATATGGCAGAAGAAAAAAAATATGAGATCTACATGGTCACTTTTATTTATGGACAACGAGCTATGAGATACGAGGTTAGACGGGCTAAGCAGTTTGCGAAAATTTTGGATGTACAAGAACATCAAGTAATAGACATTGGATTTATGAAGCAGCTCTACGGGAACACAAATTCGTTAACGAGCGCGAGACTGCATTTGGCTGAAAATTTTGATTATAGTATAGTAGTGCCGGTCAGAAACGCAATTTTCATTACCATTGCGGCTGCGTGGGCGATGAGTATACACGCCAAGATAATCGCATATGGTGCACACGCAGACGATATTAATTACCCTGACTGCCGCCCGAAGTTCATAAAATCTATAACGGACACACTGAACTTAGCGGAAGTAGACGGTATAAGGTTCGGGTTAAGGGAAAAAATTAGCATATGGTCACCTGTATTAGATGGCATGAATAAAACAAATCTGTTGAAGATAGGCCACAGAATTTTGGGAGACGAAATTTTCAAAACATGGAGCTGCTATTCTAATGGCATCATGGGAATCAATGGGGATATTCTACATTGTGGAATATGCGAATCGTGTATAAATAGGAAGATAGCAATTAACAAGGCAGGTATAAAGGATAAAACTCGTTATGCAAACAACGGCAGACAGGGTACAACTAAGTGAAATATTTACTAGTATTGAAGGAGAGGGTATACTGTTTGGTACAAAAACAATGTTTGTTAGAATGGCAGGTTGTCACCTCGGGTGCATCTGGTGTGACACTAGCTATGCTTTGCCTATGAATAGTGGTAATGGTTATACACTAGAACATGTAAAGAATATGATTTCGGACGGACTACAACCCAATACCTACAAAGTGAACTTTACAGGTGGAGAACCTCTGTTACAATACGAAGCAGTTGCTTATCTTGCTAAATTCGTTAAAGACAAAGGGTTAAGAACTTATATAGAGTCTTCATGTTTTGACTCAAGCAGGTTTGAGGAAGTTCTCCCATTTATGGACATTTGTAAAATCGAGTTCAAAATGAGCGATTCCAAAGCTGTTGATGCGAAGCATTATGATAGGCTAGTGTCGAATGAAACACAGTGTCTCAATTTATCCATTGAATACAGCAAGATCACATACATAAAAGTTGTAGTAACCGCATCCTCTTCAATAGAAGAATTCACGAAACTGTTAGAGAATATATTTACGCATGTTAAAAGTAGGGACCTAGCAGGGTTTATAATACAGCCTAGTTATGCGATAGACGAGCCATCAGTGGAAAGACTTTTGAAATTTTATGATGCAACTTTTCCTATATATGATAACGTAAGGATAATACCCCAGTTACATAAGTTCATAGGAGTAAGATAAAACGAAAAAATGCAGAATCCAGAATCTGATAATAAGAAGAAAATGAATACATCTAGCCTAAACAAGAAAAAGATAGAAAAGATTGTAAGGCAACTTTTAACTGAGATTGGAGAGAATCCCAACCGGGAAGGCCTTATAGACACACCCCGACGCATAGCAGAGATGTATGACGAACTCTTCAGTGGCTATAGGATGAACTCTGAGCTTGATATATCCTTCAGCGAAGAAAGTGATGCAATAATTGCCAAGGATATCCAGTTTTACAGCATGTGTGAACATCATATGCTTCCTTTCTTTGGAAAAATCACCATAGCCTATATTCCTAGCGGTAAAGTCTTCGGCCTATCAAAGTTAGCGCGTCTGGTAGAGAAATACTCAAGAAGGCTACAAATCCAAGAAAGACTCACAAAAGAAATAGCAAATGAAATAATGAAAATGGGCGTAAAGGGAGTTCTTATTGTAGCAGAAGGAGAACATTTGTGTATGAAGATGCGGGGAGTTAGAAATGGAAGCTTAATAATGACAATGGCCCACCGTGGAGTACTACAGCAGAAAGAAGTCCGAGAAAATCTCCTTTCCCTTATTTACACTTCCAAGCCTGAACTACATTCTATCTAAAAACATTCGGTGTAAAAACGTTCCATGTAAAAGATTAAACCAACTAGGAGCAAAATCTGGAGATCTTTTTATTTATTTATTTAAAGTATTTGTTGCCATGCTGTAAAATTATAACTTAATACACTACACCATCACATAGACATCGTTAATGCGGCCCAGCAATTAATTTATTTAATTATTGTAGACAACATAGACTGTTAAATAAATCTGAAAGAGATCCTACCTAGTATGTAATTATGTACTCGAGTTGCTAGGAGGTGTCAGTCCTCTCAAGATGATAAGGCTTATAAAAAAGAAAACTTCCAATACGTAGGAAGAATGGCGGGTACAATATTCAGAGTACAGTCCCATAAGTTCAGCCAGGACAATATCCAAACTACTCTAGTGTGCTCCAAATGCGATGAAATATTTTCAAAGGAGTTCCTATTAGACCTGGAGGGCCAAACTATTGAGTTTAAATGCCCTGTATGTGGAGCACCAGGCGAGGCTGATCTTCCCTATAAGAGCGCCGAAGAGAGAGAAGAATTTGAAGAAGACTTCGAGGATATAGAGGAAGAAGAGGGAGGAGAAGAATTTGAAGAAGATTACTGATCCTTTGCAATATTTTGCTTTCTAAAATGAGTTGTGTGTACGGCTCATAACCGCATATTTAACGGTTCTAAAATCCCAGATTACGAAAAGTATGGAATGAAATAGTCTCAGGATTCATAATAACAGGAAGACCGTAGAGGTTTACAGATAGAACGGACCTCGATTTTCAAGTACATGACCCAATCGGCAGTTGAGTTTAGAGAGACAGATACAGATACATGGCAGATTAATAAATAAAAATTCACGTAGCTGTTTCCAGTAAGTAAGGATATCAGCTACCATGATTATTATCTTTTCTTTTGTTTTACTGTTTTCTTTTGCTTCTTCTTCGATGCATGCTTTACTGCCAGCTTTGGCTTGCGGCTTGGTGATGATGCTGCTCCGCCGCCAATCTTGAACATTTTTGTTCCACATGTGCTGCAGACACCAGATACTGCAGTTCTGCCATTCTTCATAGTTACAGGTTTTTCATTGTTCATTTCTCTTTTTGCCTTACATTTTACACAATATGCTTGTGTAGCCATTACTTTCAGAATACATAAAGGCAAGTTCTTCTTAAACTTATATTC
>JBJMFM010000306.1:0-3516 GCA_045808425.1 Nitrososphaeraceae archaeon
GAATTCATAAGAGATTTTACTACCGTTCATTGAGACTTAAAATTAAAAAAGCTGTTGTCGGTTTAGTTTAGGTAGGCATTGATATTAAAATCCATGCAGCTTCGGTGGAACCCAGAACGATAGCGGTTCTTTAAGGGATCCCGATAATAGTAGGAAGATGCATAGCTTTAAAGCTTTTCGTAAATTGTCCTTCAATTTGTTCATCCAAGCTACAAAGACAATCTTAATCTTGTTTAATAAATTCAGACTGCTATATTTACGTCTAGCATTCGCTATTGACGATACTGCTAAGACCACATGTTCCGAAGTATGTTTGCAGACGATTTGGCATCATTACTATTTGTAAACACTTCCAAAGTAATTGTTCTATCATAACCAATGCCTTTTAATGCTTTGATTGCCTTTTGGTGATCTATAAAGCCTTCGCCTATAGGCAAGTGTTCATCTTTCTGTCCATGGTTGTCATGCCAATGGATGTGAATTATCCTCTCTCTAAACGTGTTTATGTAATCAATTACTGACTTCATCCCACCAGAGGTAAAAGCATGAGGGATATCTAGGTGAACAAATAACATCGCAACATTATCGACAATATATTTGAACTCATCTATGTTGTGAATTCCATTTGAAAGAGGTGTATTTTCTAGCATTATGTCGACGTTAAACTTTTGAGCATGGCCTACAAGTTCTCTAAGACTCTTGACCAAATTATCTAAAACTATTTTCCTGTTTTCTCCATAAAACATACCATTTACGTTGGCATGAAAATTGATCAGGTCTATGCCTAATTCTCTAGCTATTCTAATTTCCCTTATTGCCTCATTGACCCACGCATGCCGGATATAATCATAATCGGAAGCCAGATCTATCCAATAGGCTGTATGGGCAATAGGCTTTTGTTTGAATCTCTGAAGGAGCTTCATTATTTCGTCATTCTTTTTGTTGATTATGTCTGGATTACCCTCAGGTCCTTCTATACCTATTTCGACATATTCAAAATCTAGCTCACATATTTTGTTTATCTCTCCTATAATTTCATTCGATGGATTGGTAAGTAATCCGTATGATGGCATGAAGTATATTCCATTCTTTTCGTAGATCTGTTTTTTAGTTTTTCGCATTGAAAAGTAATTTGAACTCGCGCACGCTTTTAGCGACAGTTGGAGTTTTCCCGTTTCTATGTTTGCAGCTGCCCTGTAGCATGATGAATTCATCTAGATTAGATCTCCAGTCCCTACCTGTTGATCATTATCAACATCCTTTGACTTCTTTAAGTCATTGTTCATAATGGCTGGCTACTTCTGTAAGGTCTAATGGAAAAGGTTAAACTAATGTGCTTGCATATGATGTGAACCAAAATCGGTACAATTAGTCGACTAGACTAATATCCTACTAATCCCTTATCTGTATCACATATCTTTACTTTCTAACCAATTGCCTATTTCAGTAAATGTCATTTTATGGTAGTCATTTAAGTGTATAAGTAAAGAGATTAAACTATAACGATAATAATAATCTGGTCTTGAACAAAAACACTTAGGAAGATCGTTTTTAGGATTACCGCAGGCAACAAAACTCTCTATCTTTTCTAAAATCGCATACGGGATCAATTCTGCAGGATTTATATTTTTTGCATTCTGAATCTTGTCTGATGCTCCCGCTGCTATATCACATCCTAGGTACTTTGATAGTACCTAGAGTGCACAATATTTTTCTCCATTCGCATCATAAAACGACCCAAAGGTTTGCGGTGTATCGATTACTTTGTGCTTGAAAATTGTACTAAGCCTCAGTTGGATTTGTTGTTGTTGATTTTTCGTCTCTATGCTCGCTGATAGCATCATGCAATCGTCCTTCATTTATGATTATGCATTAGAATATCACAATAAAGGATTAAATGATTCATATCAAGAACGATAAGATATTCAAAGCATATGCATGCTTGTTTTTCCTTTTATTTATTCTCATGATGTTGTCACATTCAACCAAGTATAGACACTTGATAATATTGAGGGGACGATCCTCTGCCTTTTAGTGGTCTATACGCTACAACAAATGAGACGATAGTGATAGCAACAAGTATTGCTCCAAATGCAGTACCTAGCCCTCAAAGAAAAGAATGAGGCGCCATTGGAGAGTCAGAAGAAGGAGGAGGTAGAGGAAGTTGCTCAGCGGTCAGGTTCCCTGTATCTGAGTTCATTAAAGACCGATGGCTGATGTGTAGGCAATATCACACATAAAGTAATAAGCCCAGTTCCGAGAACAAGCATGAAAACTCCCAATTATATTGAGGATTGCATTGATTGTGACGCCAATGGGGCTAGCATCAGATGCTCCTTCCAAGCTACAAGTGTGTTGATGTTTTGTGCTTTTGATGTGCCTGATCAAAACGCTTTAATGAAACCTAACAAAGAGAATGTCAAAAAAAAGGCGTGCTACATTGATAGAATCCTTCAAGGAATACTAATATACTACCTAAGTAACGGACAAAAAATAAATCCACACTTCAAGTTATACCTAGCTTGATGAATTTAGAAGGATATCGCAGCATTGAAAACTTTCTCAAGAGACTAAATCAATCGGAGGGATATTACATAGATTCTAAAGCAAACGAAATCCCATACCAAGGTGGCTCACTCGCTCAAAAATTGGTAGCTGCGTTGGATGCATATCAGGAAGGGAAAAATAGCTCTACAACGGGCATTCCAGACGATACTATTATAGAATACACAGCAAGTTTGGTCACTGCTGCTCGCCTATACGGAATTGTCAAGGACAGACAAGATTTAATGCAGAAACTCAAGGAAACTGAAGACAGACTTGGCGAATGCACGGGTAAAAATACTATGTTAAGTAGCCAAATTGAGGAATTACAAAGAAGGTCAAGGGAGCCGAACCAGAAAAGAAAAGATACCTCAAAACAGACTACTCTATGAAACTAATCTACCGTATTGAAGCAGTTTCGGTGCAATCATAGACAGCAGGATATGACACTCGGTGTTGATTCTAAACTATATCATTTTTTAACCTATGAAGCTAATTTGAGATTATTATTGGGCACCTTTCAACATGACGTGACATTACAGAAAACAACATAGAAACATATTCTTATTCTATTGTGCCTTCCATAATAAAATCAATGGTAAAGGAAGATAGATCTATCATTAGCCTTGAGAAAGTAATAGCTGATTTAGATGGTACTACTAATGAATATTTCCTGAATATCTTTAAAAGCAAAGGTTTGGAGGTGGGAATACTTAGACTTAAAAAAGGAGAGAAAGATACTCAAGAGCCGCATCCAGTTGACGAGGTATATTTCGTAATTGAAGGGACTGGAAATATAGAAATAGAAGATAAAAAGAAGCCAGTTAATCCCGCAGATTTTATCTTTATTCCTGCTAAGGTCCATCACAGATTTGTGGTAGACAATAAAGATTTAATTGTGCTCTACTTCTTTGGTTGCCCTTAATGCTAGATTTTGTTTCTTACCATACTTTGCAAATATACTCTCATATG
>JBJMFM010000307.1:0-5023 GCA_045808425.1 Nitrososphaeraceae archaeon
CATTTATCCAGATAACAAAGAATGTCATCTCTTGTCATATCTATGAACTTCTTTTCTATTCCGACGGCTTTTGATGACTCTGACAAAATCTGTATAGTGTATTTTTTGTAACTGAGTCTTGGATTAATCTCTCTTTTCATTGCTATGATATAATCGCATATTGTCAAGGCATTTTCCTTTGATGACCTCTTCCTATCTTTTAGGATAAGTTCACAAAACTTGTGGGAGGTAAAACCTTCAATTGCTATGGTAATTTTCCTCTCTAGTAATGAGAGATAGTTATGGTTGTCATTCCTAGACGAGAACGACATATTTGTTGGTGAAATATTTCAGCTATTGATTCGTTTGAACGTCTGGCCATATTAGTATGATATAACTAGCTTAGCATACTAATAATACTTTGTATGAGACAGTAAATACATGCATATTATTTTAGCTATTCATTACATATGAATACATATTATAATTAAAATAATAAGACTAGCGTCAATTAAACTAGACTAGAAGGTAGTATGCAGTTAAGTCTACAATGATTATATTATGGATTTTCACATCTTTTTCTACTTACACGCATTAACAATTATGTGTATTCTCTACTGCCAATTTTTCAATAGACTAGACGTACTCCTAGGTTTAAGTGATCACGGCATTTAATACTGTTGATAGTTGCAGAATATATACCACACAATAAGCTTTTTTGGTAAATTTTTAAACAATTTTTCTCTCACTAGATTGAACACTAATAAGATAGATTGACATGACATTCTACATAAGCTTGTATTTTTAGACATATTTGATAATAAAGATAGTCATAGTTGATTATACTATGTGCATTGACTTAGTATGGTAGAGCCATGGACCATTACAAGGTACTGAAAGTTAGCAACACTGCTTCCCAGGCTGACATACGAAGGTCATTTCGCTACTTAGCATTGAAATATCATCCAGATAAAAACAAAAACTCTGAAGAATCAAAACAAAAATTTATGCAGATTGTTGAAGCCTACAAAGTGCTTTCTGACGAACAGGCAAGGAAAAGCTATGATATCGCTACTGCTACTACTAGTAATAATAGTAATGATACTAATAATTATCAACATGTCTCTTATGGTTCTTATGATTATAATCCTACACGACGGTGGACACTATCCTCAAATTCTTATGGGATATGCAGTTATGCAGACATCAAAAGGAGATACATCCAATACCCACTTTATAGTAGTGGTAATAGTAACATGTGGGATGTAGTCGAAAGAGCAAATATAGGAATCTAAAACAATAAACAATGATCGTATTTGCTTCCCAAGCTTTCCACTCATCAATTTCGTTATAGTTCAGAGTGCATGATGAGAATTATACATAAGTATATACGTGAGATAGAATATTAATAGTAACAATATGTGAATGCCATTTATTTTTTAAATGAACCTGACATGGCAATCCTTTTTGAGCATATTTAATATAATAACACATATACTTTATCTCCTCTATTAAGTGATTTCAGATAATAGAAAACATCTTTTTGAGTAATAGTGCCTTGGAAATTTGCAAATGCATTATGTATAACATTCAATATTCTGAGAGAATAGGATAATACAAAATATAGAACATATCTTCATTTATCTGCTTATAAGTTAAGAAGATGATTGACTAAACTAACTACGATACTTGAAGTTTGTATTAAAAACGACTACGGCTTGCTTTAGCTTTGTTATTACTTCATACGATGTCTTTGTTTATTTGATGGATGAATGGATGAGATGCAGATCAGCTGAGTTTTCATTTGACTAAAGTCCTACGTGATATTTTACCTTGGTTATCTGACTTAGATCGCTTATACCGTCGAGCGCTTGATCGCCACCCACGAAGAACTCAAATGATGCGCTTTGTCCTGGAGATAAGGTTGCAGGTGTAGGAGTTTCACGTTCAAGACCTAGAGTTTTGTTGTTTAGTCCATATATTGTTGCAACCATTTGAATCACATCTAGTGTTTTTGTTCCATCATTTCTCAGCTCGCCTACTATATGCGTTGTACCTGTACTATCAACGAACTTGTTTGTGGCACTAGTCATTACAATACCCTTAAGATTTGGTGATACCTCAAGAACCTCTTTGAATGAAAATCCCGAACCTTTAGTGGTGCTGACTGTTGGCGTTGCGGCGCCAGTCGTCTGGAAGTTATTGTTTGTACTACCGCCACTATGGCTGCGATGATGATGGTGATGACGTCCACCGCCGCCATCTCCTCCACCAGTACCGCCGCCGCCGCCATCTCCTCCTCCGCCGCCAGAACTACCGCCTCCACCAGAGCCATCACCATCTCCTGTTGTTGCAAAAGCTTTTTCTTGTTCCGTTAATAGCGATTTTAAGGAATAACTTGCAACTATGGCTACCAGAATAACCACTAACCAAAAAAAATTCAATTTATTCCCAAACATGGGTGGATAAACCTCGCATGAAACTAATAAAGTTGAAGGAACATGGTTTATGGAAATTGTCTACATAGGGGATAAACGTAAGCTGTTCTTCATTTGATGCTTATCAATATATCTGGCTGATATCTGCATAACGATAAAACTTTAGTGCCAATCTAAATGCATCAAATATGTCGTTGTATGACGTTGCTTCTTTATCCAATGTTCCATCATTATCTACCGCTGTCCTTAAAGAAGTAATTAGCTTATCAAACTTATCTGGATTGATAGCAATTTTTCCAGGTTCCTGTTCTAGTATCATTTTGCAATGCCCTAACATGGCTTTGTGCTCTGAATTGAAGTTGACAGGAACAATTCGCATGTCTGGCTTTCTATTTTCTTGTTTGGCTTTGTGGATCTCTGGCATATAGTCTGCATCTTCACCTATTTGCAGCTTTAGCGATTTGATAAAAGATGGATTAGCACCATCAATGTATAATTTGTCAATGTCGTATTTACTCATGATCAAAGTTGTTAATGTATGCCGCTTCTTTATCTTACAGATTGTATATCATTTTTAATTTTCTGCAGATCGGTTTTTGCAATATCTTCTTTACCAGGTGTTATATAGTTGCTTCTGACCTTCAAAAGTTCATATTTAAACCTATCAGCTTGATCTTGACTCAGCCTTCCGCTCTTAATCAAATCATTAACCTTGTCTATTTGAAAGTAAATATCCAGTTGGAAAGAGCCCTCATTGTATCCACTGTCAATCAGCTGTTTTATAGTGCCAGATGAGAAATCCTGCCACTTGCTTGATATTGTATTGTCATCTTCTTTACGCTCTATTCTTACAACTTTATTTAACTTGAATCGACCTTTGATTAAGTCTTGATATGATCTTCTTTGGCCTGTTCGTTTAGTGCTTCTTGCCATCTTTTCGGGTATATTTTTAAGTTGATTCTGCAACCTCTCCTTTTTATCAGTAGAATCGGGTACCTCGTTAATAGCTTCTGCTGCTAGGTTTCTCATTTGTTTAACAAAATCAATATAGTCTGATACAAAAGTTGCTACTGTTTCATCGTAGTCAGTCTTGTCATTGGACATTATATCGTTCATTCTATCTACAGATTCATCACGATTAGTAGGCTTAGCATAGTCCCTTGTAGGCCAAATATCGATTATATATACATCAAGATCCGGAACCTTTCTTATATTTTCTTGGCTATCGTCGGTCTTCCACATGTCGTCTACCAGATTCGCACCTATCTTATTCTCCCAGAAATTCTGATGTTCACTTATGAGTTCTCTTAATGGAGTATTACTAAGTAATATGCCATCCCAGAAATAGCGGATATCCTTTTTATTACCATTACTCTTGTTATCTACTGTATCTTCGGATACAGATTCACCGATTATTTCTTTATACTTGTAAAATATAGGAACTGCAGAGCTTGCTAATACATGTTCTAGTCCAATTCCATTATTGTATCTTATAACATACTTAGGCCCATATTTGCCATATTTTGTTTTTCTTGTACCATCGTCCTTTTTATAGCTGTCAAATGTTACTGCAACACTCTCTAGTATGTCAACGCTAACAAGAAGGAGTCGTGGCTGTCCTAGATCAGTTTTCAGAGGAAATTCTGTTAAATATTTTTCTCTCAAGAGCTTTTCTAGTGGCTTGCTATCGTATAGGTACCATGTGTTTAGAGGATCGAAGAATTTATTATCTGGAATAACGTCTGGAGGTCCAAAAACATTCCTAGCTCCATAAGTTAATAGTTCTCTAACAGAATAAAACCTTCTTGCAGCCTCTGGTTTTGCAACTCGAGGATCAATTGCATGATAATAATTCCACCTGCTATCAAATGTAGGATCTACTTCTACATCCGTTATAGTAGATACATCGTCCCAAAATTCCTGCAGCTTTTCAGTTGCATTTTCCCATTTATTATGCTGTATAAAATAATTTGCTAAAATGGATGCTGTAATAGCTCCAATAGAAGTACCTGCAACAATATCAAAGGAAGGTGTACTTCCAGTCTGTTCTTTTAGTTTATCAAATATAGCTTTCACGACTCCTGCTTCGTAGGCGCCTAATGCTCCACCTCCTTGAAGAACAATAGCTGTTTGTTTTTTAGGTATAGGCTCATTTTCTAACGATGACATATATGGTATGAAAAGAAACCGAGTTGCTAGCTTTTTAATTTTAGTACATCCTATAATGTAAAGCTAGTATTACATGCATAGCATTAACAAGAACTTATTAGAATGCTAAAAATACGAGACATTGTAAAGAAGAAAAAATTTTATTGAAAGCTACCACATTTACGCTCATCCCTTCTCATTTTGTGGATCCATCATTAAACGAACCTGACTACTCAAAACAAATATAATACAATGTGTCAACCTACCGAGCTATTGAGCTGGGTTCTCTTTTGCTTGCTCTGTTAAGATTGTATGATAAAATAGATAAAATATATGAAGTCTAATGTCAAAACATCGTGTTAGTAATTAGATTCATTCTAATTCAACAGTTCTATACCAAATCCAATTTAAGTTAGTTGGTTAGTTAATTAGTTACTCAACCATGCCATCAGAAATGA
>JBJMFM010000308.1:0-6559 GCA_045808425.1 Nitrososphaeraceae archaeon
TGTTTATCATCATATATTATATTAAATTTGAGATTCAATTTGAGATTTATTATCTTTTTTTCTTTCTATTACTTCCAAACTGAAATCAACGGCTTTAGGAGAATGTGTCAGATAGCCGACTGAAATTATGTCAGGTTTTGCTTTTGCATAGGTTTTCACGTTTCGTAATTTAATTCCTCCAGAAACTTCTAGTTTAGCTTTATCACGAATACCTCTCTTTGATAACTCATCCATCGTCCTAGTTATTTGAGTTGGGGAAAAGTTATCAAGCATAACGATATCTGCGCCCATATTTACCGCTGAGATTGCCTCCTCTAAAGTTGTTGCCTCACACTCTAGCTTAATCGATGAACCTATATTATTCCTTGCTTGTTTGATAGCTTTTTCTACAGAGCCTACAAGGGAAATATGATTATCTTTTATTAAGACCATATCATCAAGGCGCATTCTATGAGTCTCTCCTCCGCCTATGGCCACAGCTTTCTTGTCAAAGAATCGAAGTCCCGGTGCCGTTTTGCGTGTAGAGGCAATCCTAACAGAGATAGAATGATCGTCAATTGAAGAAACAAACTTTCTCGTTTCAGTTGCTATGCCACTCATTCTCATTATTAAATTAAGAGCAGTTCTCTCTGCTTTCATTATGGACAGTGCCTTGCCTATTATCTCCATAACTATAGACCCTTTTTTTATCATTGAGCCATCCCTGACCAAGGTTTTAGTTTTACATTTGCACATTTCGAATATCATACTTGCTTCTTCTAGTCCACAAACTATTGTTGTTTTATTGGCTTTGCATATGATTTCAGCACGTGCAAAAGTGTAAGAAGAGATGATACTATTGCTTGTTAGGTCTCCTTTTCCAACATCTTCTCTGAGAAAACTTAAAAGAGATTCTCTGACATTAAGAAATGCATCCAAGTCTTTCATTTTAGTTTTATGAAACTTTAACAGCGTATTTATGAGGGACAGATATATCGAGAGTAGCAGCTATTTGAGATTTCATAGGATCAAATACTACTACAATACCTGACCAATTCGTTGTAAGATCAGTTGATTTGCAAACTGGACATACCTTCCCTGTTGTTACAGCCTTGCATTTCTTACACGCTACCTCTCTACCCACTTACTTGCTTCCTCCCCCTTTCTTAGTTGTTGCAGCAGCTGGGGGTTGTTTTGCCTTCTTTATTTCTTGCTCTATCCATTCTGTTGCACCAAGAAACGGCTGTCTACAGGTTATACCGATCTTTCCCATTGCTGCTCCTTTACCGAGGCTCACCGCTGTTACTCTAGCGCGTATTCTTGAACCAATCTTAAGCGATCTTGCACTCTGATTGGCTATAATAACTCCCTGTTTAACGTCACTTTTTAAATAATCGTCTGCTATTTGAGACAAATGTAACAAAGCATCAGTCGGACCAATCCTCACAAATGCCCCAAACTCTGTGATCTCCACAACTTCGCCTTCAACTACCTCTTGTAATTTAGGATAAAATGTCAGTGCTTCAAAAGTAACTTTATGATACGTTGCGCCATCGCCTGCAACTAGCTTACCCACGGAACTTGCTGTTGCATCTATGATCATTATAACATAGCCCAGATCGGGGCTAATCATGCTTTCGTATTTTTCCTTTAGAATTCCAATAGCAGTATCCTTCAGAGAGTTTGTCAGTCTGTTAGGAGGAATTCTGACTACATCGCTCATGCGCACTCTGGCAAACATAATTTATATAACATACTTTGGATCCAAATATCAATTTATGAACTTTTTGATTAGCTCACTCAGTATTGTTAAGAGCTCCTTATTTCAAATTTAATTGAAGAATCTGTTACTTCAAACGTAGCATCTTTTCCAACGGTATTTTTTAGAGTGGATCTAAGATACCCTTCGAAGAACTTGGAACCCTTTCGTCCCAACCTGTGCCTTATTACAATAGTTTTACTATCTGGCTGAGATACCTCATCATATGTGCCCAAGTGACCATACAAGCATATGATTTTTTCGATGTATTCCAATACAGATTCTTCCGTAACATCCTTTTTCCAGAACATAATCGTGTCTACTGATACTGTTCCACCAAGCTTTGCTCCCAATTTGTATAAATATTCCTCATCTTTTGCTTCTAGCAAAGATATTAATAATTCGCGATTGAGGACGATCATATCTATTTTCGATAAATACCTGGTAAACTCACTGTATCTCTTAAGGATGATCCCTACCAACGCATTCACTGAGACACCCATTCTCTCAGCCTCTTCATCTAAAATCTTCGACATTTCGGCATCAAATCTAAACGATCTCGTCACTGTTGCAGAACGGGCGTCTGCGGTTAAATTCGGTGCCATACAAGTACACTGCATTTATTACGGCGACACCTTAATAAATAGTAATTACTTGCAATGTAATGACAGTTTATGTAGTTAGAGTTACTAAATTATGTACTATCCAATATTTTGTAAACATGTTATCTATATTTAGTTCACCACATCCTAATTCAAGTTGAAATTTATGCAACAAGAACCTTCTCCCCCGTTGAATATTGCCAATGAGATATGTTCGCTTTGTGATAGTAGAGATTTGGTCTTCGACGCAGAGACCAGTGAAACAGTGTGCAGCTCCTGTGGAATGGTTGTACACGATAATACGGAATCGATGGGACCAGAATGGAGGGTTTATTCTGGAGGAGATATTGAAAGCAAGAGCCGCACTGGGATGCCAACATCTTTGGCATTTCATGACATGGGCCTGTCAACATTTATTTCTTATTCTAACGTGGATGCTAACGGCGCTGTGATTAGTCCTGAACAGATGAGTAAAGTTCAGAGAATGAGACGTTGGAATAAGATCTCGAGTAATAATAGGAGTTATCATCGGAACCTAAAAAATGCCTTCGCAATTTTAAGCACTATAAAAGACAAACTTTCATTAAATGATGCACTCATCGAAAAATCTGCCTATAACTATCGCAAAGCGCTAGACAGACGAATTATCAAAGGCAGATCAATTCGCGCTCTGGTTGTTGCATCAGTGTATGCAGCATGCAGAGAGTTGAATGTTCCCCGAACCCTTGACGAAATTGCTCAGACTGCAAATACCGATTCAATATTTGCTGGTAAATGTTATAGATTGCTTGTAAGATTCTTAAAGCTTCGTTTGCCAGTACTTGATTCCAATGTGTATCTTGCCAAAATAGCAAACAAAGCAAAGGTAAGTGAAAAGACCTATAGAAGGGCTCTTGGTATGTTGACTACTATCAAGGAAAATCCTATATCACATGGCAAGGATCCTAATGCTCTCGCTGTAGCAGTGTTATATGCAGCATGCCTAAAGGAAAATGAAAAGGTTAGCCAGGCTCAGATTGCTGTAGCCGGAGACACAAGCATAGTGACCTTGAGAAAGAGGTATCAGGACGTTAGGAGCATCTTTCCATAAAATAATTTTTCTATGATAATACATATAAAAGCGACTCAAGTCCGCCTGTATAACCGGTCGAACCTAATTAATTCAGTATATATTGGAAAAAAATATATGCATGAGATGCCAACGTGTTGCGTGAATGGTTTAAATATGATGCAGATAACTTTTATCAGTTAACATGGTTTCTGTTGATCAGGTTCTTTCCTCCTTAAGAAACGTAATCGATCCTGAGCTTCACAAAGATATAGTATCTATGGGTATGATAAAGGATCTTACGATTAATAACGGGAAAGTTAGTTTTAATCTTGAGCTTACAACTCCTGCATGTCCATTCAATAGTGATATTGAGCAGGATGTACGCAACGCTATTGCAAACCTCGGTGTTAAAGAACTCGACTTAAAGGTTACAGCAAGAGTGATGGAGGGGAGGGCTATTTCTGCGGACGAGTTGTTACCTGGAGTAAAAAATATTTTGGCAGTTGCTAGCGGAAAAGGCGGTGTAGGCAAGACAACTGTATCAGTAAATTTGGCAATTGCACTAGCAAAAACAGGTGCTAATGTAGGACTACTTGATGCAGACATATATGGGCCTAGTGTTCCATTAATGTTGGGTCTAAGAGCATCGCCAGAAGTTATTAACAATAAAATCCAGCCTCCAGTTTCAGAGGGTGTTAAAGTAATTTCAATGGGGTTTTTCTATGAACAATCGCAACAGGCTGGAATTTACAGAGGTCCAATTGTTTCAGGCATAGTAAAGCAATTTCTGACAGATGTTAACTGGGGTGATCTTGATTATTTGATAATAGATTTACCACCAGGAACTGGTGATGCACCCTTAACAATAGCTCAAACAATTCCTATTACTGGCATACTAATTGTAACCACTCCACAAGACATTGCAATGAATGTCGCTGTTAAGGCAGTAGGGATGTTCAATAAATTAAATGTACCTATTGTTGGTGTTGTAGAAAATATGAGTTATTTAGAATGTCCACATTGTAAAGAGCACATACATATCTTTGGTAAAGGCGGAGGACAAAAAGTTAGCGAACAATTCAATGTACCGTTCATCGGGGAAATCCCGCTTCATCCGCAGATAATGGAAGGGAGCGATATAGGGAACCCGGTAACCATCTCCGAGCCTAATTCTATGCAGTCATTAGCATTTAGCAAGGTCGCTAAGATGATAGCTGGGAGAATTAGCATCATCGCAGCAGACATAAGAGAACAAGAAGACCCAGCATCTGCTCAATCACAATCTGCTGTTCCATCTAGCGAGGCTAGCGTTCAACATAATGCCTCTCAATCCTGATGACATATATCTATTAAAAGATCCTTTTGGCATACTTATTCACGATAAAAATGTAACAGAACAGAAAATAAAGGGCATTGTAAAGGATACTACAAAAGTGATTTCAGTGGGTGATTCTACTACCGACCGACTAATTTCTTTTGATATTATACCAGATATTTCAGTCATTGACGGAATAGAAAGACGGCTAAAGCGCAGCCACAGTTTACACTCAAAGATTACAACAGTTAAGGAACTACATTGTAGTAACCCGGCAGGGTCCATCTCTAAAGAGGCCCTTTTCGTTTTGTGCCAGGCATTTACTATGCCTAGTCCTGTCAAGGTGATAGTTGATGGAGAGGAAGACATGTTGGCGCTGCCAATCATTACGATTGCACCTGAGAAAGCAGTTGTTTTGTACGGTCAGCCCTTGGAAGGGATGGTTGTGGTTAATGTTACCCGAGAAATGAAGACAAAGGCTAAAAATTTAATGGACAGAGTAGGACTCAAATAGAGTAAGGGTATGATGATGTGGTGGCTGGATGATTTTTCTAAAAGAAAAATATGATTAATTATACCAATGTCTGACCCCTCTATATAATTCCTTTGATTATAGATTAGATGTAAATTCGAAATGATCCACGAAATATAACGACTTTGTTAATATTTATATTAGTATTTGTTGAGATACTTGCTGCTTTCTATTTTTAATCTACGGAAATGAACTTCGTAATTTGAGCCGCGGCAGTCTATACTTATTGCTAGCAATTGATGTCAGCTATCACAGCCACAGCCATCATCATCTTGAAGATCACAGATTGTAATGTTGTAATTTTTCAGGCATTTATAACATATACTTTTGTCTTCCGGTATAAGAGTTTCACAAAATGCACAAATTCTCTTCTTGTAGTCGACAGTTTGCAACACTAGTCATATTTACTATGTGGCTCTTAAATTTTCTTATTGCAGTCAAAATTTTGCTTTCACATATACAACAAATGGACAGAAGATGGCAGAAGAGAAATGCAATCACGCCAATTTGCAATGGGTTGATAAAATATGTCACCTATGCTGTTATTGATAGCTGCATTGAATTTCGCAGTACACAATAAAATCCTGGCAAGTTATTTGATATCCTAAATCACTTCGAAATAGAATGGCATTCACATTTACATTTTACCATCTTGATATCAAAAGAACAATCCTGAACTGTTCCAGTTGGATCCGATATGGGCCATTCGCCTGGGCATTCAACATGTCGTCCGCGCTTACAAAAGAAAGTTGAGTCCACTTTACACAGAGATACGTATCAAGACAATTTAAGATTTTTCAACTATAAACTTGGAGTTTTATTATCAGAGATTTATGTTAAATAGCTGTGGAGCATATATTGATCCTTCTCTGACTCGTTTTACTTTTGCTACCGAAAGGTAGTGCGGCCATACTGTCACCATAATAGAACCTTCTGGAACGCCCTCTGGCACTCCGATAACAACAATATCATTTTCATTAACTCCGTGCTCCGACAATTTTTCTTTGCTAAGATTAACTATGTCTTTTGACATCCCACTGCTATAGAGATATACCTTACCAGCGTATTCAATCTTTTCATCCATTAACAAAATGGTTCAAAAAGACCTACTAAAATGTAGTGTCCATTCTCAGACTGGACTATTACTGGCATTGTAGATAAAATATTATGGAGGTAAATCAAGAGCCGACTCTTTTCATCTTAGAACCGCATTTAGGACAAGCAGCCTGGTTATGTTTTGTTCCGCAGCTCATACAATAGTAGCTTAATGAACTGTTACCGAACATTGTTGTTGTTCCAGATATACCCATTCTTCGTAATG
>JBJMFM010000309.1:0-51120 GCA_045808425.1 Nitrososphaeraceae archaeon
AGATTGCTGGTACTAGAAGAAGTATAGATATTTTATTCATATCTAACCATCTTTTTTTAGAACCAGACCTACGTCATCTTCACCATTGCCATGTGTAAATGTCTCGCAGGTTTTTAGAGCATTACCGTCACTATGAGCACAGACTTGATATGTCGAACCAGAAGTTATCTCGTTCTCAGGTACGTTAAATACCGCAACTCCACCGCCGCTACTGAGATAAAGCGCGGGTACATTTTTGGAGTCTGTATATCCATTCTGACCCTTGAGGTTTACGCTTATGGTACCATGTCCAACTTGTGCACCCCTTATACCAACTATCAAATTCCATGCATGTGCTCCTTGAACTATAGATGCTGATACTAGTATAGCTGGTATTAGTAACAATATTTTCATTATGGACCTTCCGCATACACGATTAAATTAGTTTGTGTTACTTGGGCATCTTCATATTTCATTGGGTCGTTAAATAATGTGGGCTCATGCATGTATGTTACACATCAGTTGTAGCGTTATAAGGCATATATGCATGTGTACAAATGTTTGGATTGTACACTACATTTTTATCAAATTATTATGCTTAGATAATAGCTGAGGTGAGATTATAAGCAAATGAGAAATAATATTGGTAATAGTAATAATGATAATAGGAATAAACAAATTCAAACCAATTATTGGGTTTGGTTCATTGCATATATGGGCATTGGATTAACTATTTCATTTGTAGTGCCCTTTCCATTATCTTTTGGTATCGCTTTGCTTGTCTTCTTGTTACTTAACGCAGCCAGGATGCATGTTGCATTGAAAAGACAGGGAATGCCAGGTGGACTTAAGGACCTGTATAAATCCATGACCTCATCCTTAGGAGGCAGCTGGAACAATAGCGGTGGCATGGGATACTCTCCAATCAAATTCTATTGTATGAATTGTGGGTATGAACATAGAGAAAACGCATGTCCAAAGTGTGGCTCAAAAGCTGTAAGAACAGGATAGGATAATAGTAGTAAAGCAAATAACAAAATGAGCGATATGATGTAAATGAGGATATCATTAGCAGCAATCACAGCTATAGTCTACTCACATCAAATCGCCACAATTTTATGGTTACACCCATATAGTTATTGTAAATGTTTTACTAGCTAGTTCAACAGATGGTCATGCACAAAGAGAGTTAATAATACTTTGTATGGCTCTATATTATATACGCATAATAATATGATAAACATAACGAACACACTGCAATCATTTGCAATACTTGCTTTCTAATGGGTAATATCGTTGGCGAAACTAACTTCTCGGTCTCCACATTCTTACTCTGCTCTCTTAATTCTTCATACACCATCATTTCCTTCTCCCACTATTCCTCTTGAAATTGCTGTGAGTGGTCCTATCAAAGCCAAAAAACCCTAGAACTGTTTCTACAGCATCAATTACCATTTCTTTATACTTTTCCTTATCATATCGGGGCGAAGACTCTTAAGTTCTATATATTTGCCACTCTACATAAAGGATTATTATGATGTGAGTCTGTATAGATATACTGAATTATGTCACCTGAGAGGATATTTTCTTAGTTGAATAGCTGCAGACACGTGGGAGTATAAGCTCTTGTACTTTTGTATATCTTGTCTGAGCAACTTGGAGATTATAAGGTCTTTATCATCAAGACCTCCCCCCCACGATTGTGTCAATTGCTTGGGCGACATGTAAAAGAGCATTTTCATATCCTTTGGTTGCTATTTCAGATGAATCTTTGCAATCAAATAGCGTGTATAGAAACTGAGTTTGAAATTGCTTTATAAAATTAGGTGTATCATGTCTTCTTATCTCTATGCCTCTAACTACTAATTCGTTATCAAAAGTGATTCCAAAATAATGTTTGAGTACTTCTATCTTTTCGTTACCTCTACTATAGCTCTGCCACTTAGAATCATGCTGAAAATAACAAGGATTAGTATAGATATGAAAAAATATGAGAATTCCCTTATTGTGATGAATTCTCTAAGAGAACATTTTGGCACAGATAATCATATGGCATTGTCAAGGAGCTAGTTAAAAGGGCAGGAAATGGCGTTTCAGTGATTGCTGATGCGGGGCCACTCATGGTAGAACATAATAGACTCGATTACTTGTTACCAATAAAACATAACGGATTTTTTTGTCCGCGCTGTGGTCTGCAACTAAGACTGAACAAGTAGTAGGAGATGTAAAGAAATACTTCGGATGAGAAAAAATATAGTCGTCATAGGCCATTATCAGAGCAAATGTAAAAAATATTCTTAATCTTTATATAAAAAGAAGCAGATGATCTATCTACCAAAAATGTGTGGTGGAATCTCTATGATGGGTCTGTTTATGGTAACAACAGGATTAGCCGCTATATATGCAATTACAACATTTGGCCCCAAATTATCCTTGCAAAATAAGATAAAGGCTACCAAAGCTAGAATAAAAGAGCTGATGCTAGCTCACAACAACCAAGTCATATCATAAGATAGTGTACAATACATAGGAGCTTTGGACAATTATCAATCGTAGATCATTATTTATTTTTCTGATAATAGCCCAGTCCAGTCCCTCTCCTTTCATAGATCCAATACTTAAGAATTGTATCAAGAGCTCAGATGTGCAATAAGCCTATTTCCAGCAGAAGACTGATTGTCTTAATTTTTCATCTGATACTTCATCTTTTGCCTTTTGCTCTAATTCTCTTGGATCGCTTATGTTCAAGTTGAATACGCCTTCTAGCAGAGAATTTCGCCAAAATTCTGAAGATTTTAAGGCTTTATCATAATCTTCAGAGTATGATAATTTTGGTTTTGCTATTTTCTCCAAAGAGTTCTGGTCTTTTCCTTCCTTAATTGCAGCTTTGTCAAATATATCGAATATCTCTTTTGATTGATCAGGCTTTGTTAATGTAATTAAACTGTCAGTATGCTTTGCAGCAGTTTTGGTTGCTTGTTCTCCAACTGCTGCCATGTATAATGGTATTTTTCCGCTGTGAGGAGTGTAAAGTTTTGCGTTTTTAATTTTAAAGTATTCGCCATCAAACTCTACAAATCCATTGTGATCTTCGTTGTTATCTTCTCCTTTTGGCGTAGTTGTTCTTCCCTGCTTCCATAATCTGCTTATAATTCGGATAGCTTCAGTAGCCCTTGCTAGTCTAATATCAGCCGATGGCCAATCAAAACCTGCTGGAACTTCATTCATAGCTTCACCAGTACCTATACCAAGACCTATTCTGCCAGGGTAAAGCACATCAAGAGATGCAAAGGCTTGTGCAATAATCGCTGGATTGTACCGATAAACAGCAGCGGTTACCCCTGTTATAAATTTCATATTGTTAGTACGCTCAGCTGCTGCAGCAGCCATCCAAACCCAAGTAAAATTTCCATAGCCATTATCATGCCACCATGGATGGAAATGGTCGCTTGTCAAACAGGTATTGAAGCCTCCTTTTTCAGCTTCAGCTACAAAGTTAAGCAAATCTTGCATTGAGTATTGTTCCTGGGATGCCCAATATCCTAAGACATTGTTCTTGTTATTACTGATCACATTCTAGGAATATCTTAATCCTTCATATGTAGTATTATGTTTTTGCGCTGAATCATAATGAATTTGAAATAATCTCAAAATCCAGATGGTACCTGTCCACAAGGATATTTTCATGGTGGTGATGCTGGCATTTGTGATCGAAAGGTTTTTGAAACACCAACAATACCTAAACCATCACATCCAGCGTGTTAAAATTACTGAGATGAAGCTCCTAGAAGAGCGATCATTCAAGGGCGGAATTGTGTCGCTACGTTATCAGCTAGCGAGATAAAGGAAAAATATGGATAGTGCTGCTAATGTCAGTAAACCAATGAGAAACTGAAATTAGAAGTGCAAATATCTTTTGATGATACATTGCTGATGGAACCGGAAGAAGAGATGATTGACAGATCCGGAAGCAGGTATAACTAGCCCATATTGTAGATTCGAACACTCTACGAGCTATTGTTTAGCCTATAAAGCGTCATATTACGCAATGTCTTATCTACTCTAGCCATTGATTTTAAGCATCTATCTATATCAATAAAAATAAAAGTTGGGGGTTGTCTGTTTATTCTCCGCTAAATCCAATATAATCTGGATATGCATGTATTCTACAGTCCAAAAGATTAGATTGTTTGAACCTGACAAGTGCGTCCTCCTAGCTGTAAACAGTAATTGTTTTCCTAGTGTTTTGGTAAATATTGTTCTTGACCAGATAGTTTTCTTAAAGCGGCTTAGGATAAAGTCCTTGTTCTATCGAAATATTTTGAGTACTAGGGGGCAAAAATTTCTTCATGCTTGTATCAGTGCTGCGAGTTAGCTTAAAATACCCTTACTACATCATTATTTTTTATTATATCAGAAGTACTATAATCTACAGCCATTATAGCTTGCTGCCTTCTTCGTTTGGGGAAGCTGCCTTCCTTCTTCTATAAACATGATAATCCCCAGTCTGCTCTATTTTACCAATTTTCTCCATGTGTTCAATCATCAAAACTGCATCTCCAGCATAGAATTTTCCAGTCGATAATAGTCTTTCTTGTAATTTCTCATAATCAACTAATCCATTACCATCATTACCATCATTTGATAACTTTTCAAAAACATGCCAAAATATCGGTTCTTTTGCTTCATAGTCTAAAGAAAATTTTATACCTTCTACATCTTCTTTTGGTTCCAAGCCTACTTTATTAATATCCTCATCATTATTATCATTTAGATCTGGTGTTATTATTTGAGGTGTACAGTAAGGCGCATGTTAGAAGTATACAATTAATGAGTTTTGTTCACATCATAGTGAAGATATAACGGCTCTAATCAATCTACGGAGTCATGGGGTAACATAAGAGCAAATATTAGCCAATAACATTGAAACTTTCAATTTTATACCATCCATTACATTGGGAGTATAATTTTAGCTTTAGCAGATTGCAGTAAGAATAGATTTCTTCATGCTCAACAATATGAAGATGAATAACAAGCAACAAATTAGGTAGAATAATAAAATGAAGACGAGTACACATATTGCTACGGCACTCCATAGATAGATAAGTCAAACATGATACCCCAATTTCAAGAATAGGGCTGCATACAAGATAATTCGAAGTTTAACTCCAATACAATAAATTGGCAATCTCATGTAGATTATTGCATAAAATATAGTTTTGCTATTGTTTGTGAGAATTCCGTTAGCAGTTCTCTTACTACATTCCAAGTCTTGGTCATTATATCTATAGCAAATATATTAGCTTGAGCTTATGACAAGATGTACATAGAATGGAAGAAAAATTCCATTGTAATATATGTGATATAAATATAGATACTATCAATATGACAGAGGAACACTCGTCGACTTCAGTTCACCTCTTTCGCAAGTCTAATCTTGAAAAGATACTTGGGATTATAAGAACAAGCAGAGTACATATGTGCGGAGATTCTGTCATTTCATGTTGGAAAAAAAGTAATGGTAGTTGATTTAGAATATTAAATGATGTTAATATCACTTTATGTTTAATGCGAGAATCTATATTAAACAAAAATAAAAATTCATTTCTTATTCATAAAATCAAAAAGCAGTTTTATGGCTGCACCTATGAGTATTATTGAAAGCAATTTTTGCAATATGCTTTCTTCTAGACGATGCGAAAGTCTTGCTCCAATCTGGCCTCCCACAAAGGCACCTATAGCAAGATAAGCCCCATGAACATAATCTGGATGACCAAGTATACTATGAGTCAACACACCTGCAGTAGAACTTATCAGTAGTGTCAACTGCGAGGTTGGCCCGGCCCTAAGCATAGCCATTCGAAGTACCAGAATCATCAGGGGAACAAAGATTATTCCACCCCCTATGCCGAAGAGGCTTGAGACAATTCCCGCAGCAAAGGATCCAACATAAAATAAAAGATCAAATGATGTTGATTTCGACTCTTTAGCAGATTTTTCTTTTATGATAGAATTCTTGTATGTGATATATAATCCAGTAACAATCAAAATGATAGCAAAGTATGCCTTGAAATTTTCAATCGAAATTTCATTTGAAAGTAATGCTCCTGTAATAGCGCCTGGAATAGATAATGCAGCCATTTTCGATCCTATTGCATAATCAATACGTTTTTGCTTTGAATATTCTATCGTAGAAGAGGCACTAGTAGAAGTTACTGCAATTAGACTTGTGCTAGCCACTTGAGCTGGTGTAAACCCCATAAAAGTTAGAGCTGGCGTCATCAGAAGGCCACCGCCAACACCAGTCATAGATCCAACCGCACCTGCGCCTATACCTATCATGATTAAAATTATGCTGATATCTAACAATGATTGCACATATCCCTTAATGCAATAGCTTGAATATGATAAAGAAATTTCAAGTAATCATGTACTATTTTTATTACATAATTTAATTTCAATATTATAAATGAGGTATTTCTCTTCATTAGCCTTAAAATTTTAAAATACATTACATTTTTTTTGTTCTACGATTTGAGAATCAACCAATCTTTCTAAACCATAGATCGAATTGTAATTATTAAATACTGGATGCAATACATTGCATGTCTAATAACGTGAGTATTTGTTAACAATCCATAATAACAATTGGTAATAATATTTCGCTTGCAGGCTATAGCAGTAGCTAATTCATTTAATTCCATATACGTGTGTAAAAAATATCTACCTTTATCTGTTGCTATAAAGGTTTGTTCTTCGCTGCTACGCTCTATTAACATATTGTTTTCTCGTAAAATTACGAGATAATTTCTGAGCTGATTATGTGACAGGCATAATCTACACATCATTTTTGTGATACTTGCACCATCAATAGCTGTTCGTATAATAAGTGCAACCAACTCAATTTCGCTCCTATTTTTCACATTACTGAATCATGGTTAATAAAATAAAAACATCGTCGTTAAGTATTATAGTAAATAAATTTCACTTTCGTATTATGAGTTTTGTCATTTATATATTATAGCATATATATTTAGATCTTCTTTTAGTATCATAGAAAAGGAAAAATGATCACGTAATACGTCTCTGCTGTATAATATGTTAATATACATGGTCAAACATGCATGAAGAAAGTTCTGATTCCAGAACAGAGTCGCAGTATGACTTAATTGATTGTGAAGTACAAAGAAGGGAGACTACACACTCTATTCTAAATGAACCAGCTAGAAAATAGGATCATTCTGATAGGAATAGTAATCTGATCTATCTTTAAATTGAACTTACCAGCTGATTTTTATACTTTAGAGATTGTCAACTAGACTATCTACAAGAGGTTTACAGTATCCTATCATAACTTGTATGACCACAAATATGCAAAAAATAATAACTATAAGAAATATATCATTAAATCAAATGAAACAATATTTTTTATATCCATTAAGATTCAAATATTATTAATTTGTTGGAACTATATTTTATAGGAAAAAGCTGTTACACATCAAAATAAATTACTATAGAAATACAAAAGTGGTAAAATATCTCATATAGATTAAGTACGAGTTATTCAATTTTAAACATATTAATTCCACTGTAATGTTCACTAGTTGGATTGCGATTAATTCTTGTTGGTTTTGGAGTTGTAGGTCAAAGCTTCGCAAAGTTACTGCTATCCCGTTCTGCCGACTTATATAGCACATATGGTCTTAAACCCCGCATAGTTGCTTGTATTGATAGCATAGGTTCTAGTATTTGTTCAGCGGGTCTTGATTTACAAACGCTACTTGACGTTAAGAAATCCAAAGGCACAATTAGTGAATATGAGAGCAAAAGTAGTTCCAACTGTGATCCTTGCAATATAATAGAAAACATAGATGCAGAAATCCTACTTGAGTTAACACCTACTAATTTGAATGACGGTGAGCCTGGTATTTCTCATATTATATCAGCTATGCGATCAGGAAAACATGTAATCACAGTAAATAAAGGTCCTCTTGCTGTGGCATTTCCTTCGTTGTTAGAACTGGCTAACTACAATGGTATAATGCTTCGTTTTAGTGGAACTGTAGGAGGAGGGACACCGATTTTAGACTTTGCAAAGCGTTGTCTGAAGGGTGATAGAATAATATCATTTAAAGGAATTTTGAATGGAACTACAAATTATATTTTAAGTAAAATGGAGGAAGGCTTAATTTTCGAAAATGCTCTGGATGATGCAAGACAAAAAGGGTATGCAGAGGCAGTGCCGTCTCTTGATATTGATGGATTTGATCCGGCAGCCAAACTTGTAATCATGGCTAATTGGATAATGGGGATGAAAGTGACTATGAAAGATATCAACAGAGTTGGCATTAAGGAAATTACTACACATGATGTACAACAAGCTCATAAAAGAGGCAATGCTATAAAATTGATTGCAGCATGTGATAACAAACATCTTAATGTAAAACCAATGGAAGTATCGAAAATCGATCCGTTATGTGTAAATGGGACATTAAATGCGGTAACTTTTTCATCTGAACACTCAGGAGAACAAACAATAATTGGACGCGGGGCTGGCGGTATAGAGACCGCAAGTGCAATTCTCAGAGATATAATAGAGATAAAAGACACTATTCTTGAAAAAAGATAGTGGTGTATCCCAAAATTTGGGAATATACACTATACACAAATCAATACTTACACATAACAAAATTCGATGGAGAATCACAGTATTTCTATTTTGAATTCTATATGTTACTTCATTCATAATCATGCTTAGATTCTTATGAAGGCACTAGTAATCATAACTTTATGCGGAGGAAATTCCTCTTATGTACATATCATAGAAGTGATGATTGCTTTTCCAGCATTATGAAGTACAAGTAATACTCACTTTATTTAACATTAACTATACATTACCTTATTTCTAATTAAGGGAAAATAATTATATTTTCAATTCGCTAAATTGCAGTATACAGTAGACAGATGTATTTTTTGTATCTTTCAAAAGAATTATTAGCCTGATCAAGTATTTTCTATATAAAATGTATAGTGGCGAATTAGAAGTCCAGGCTAAACGAAAAGCACTGGCAGTTTTACATGATGAAATTAATAGAATTTTAAATTCAGCTAGGGATTTATCAGCACTCACCGCTTCTATTGTTAAGGCTGATGATAAAGACATTCATACATGCATAGAACGTATGAGAAATGCTGAAGAAGAGGTAGAAAATCTACGTAGGAAGATTACACGAGAAGTTGCTGAAATAGGAAGTCTCATGGTTTACAGAGAGGATGTTCTTAGAACTGCCTATATTATGGATGACATTGCAGGATATATCAGTGGGATTGCGTTTAGACTCGCAAATATGAAAATTTCTTCATTAAAGAAGGGAAAATTTGATGATGATCTCAAACAACTGATAGGAATGGTAGTGGATGCAATTTTTAAATTAAATGATATGGCACGTGCATTGAGTATCAATCCCGCAAGTACAATTGAGATTGCCCAAGAAGTTCAAAAATTAGAGCGTCGAGTTGATTCCAAATATAGATCTGTCATAATAAAGGCACTTAATGAAATCTCAACTACAAAGGATCTATTGCTTTTAAAGGATGCAATAGAGGGAATTGAGGGCATGGCAGATAAATGCCAAGAAGCAGCTGATTCATTCACAATTTTGGCATTGAGCATGTAATGAATCCTATTACTGGAAAATTAGTAGAAAACAGAATAGTTGTATGGAGCATACAAGAATCCCGCGCTCTATTTGGAAATGGCTACTATGGCAAACCGCTAGGAGTTCCAAAACCAAAAGGCACTCAATTTGATACTCCATTAATTTTAGATTTGATAGAAGGTTGTTATCTTGTTCATGTAGGTAAACTAAAAGTATTTAATATCGATGGAAAAAAGATCTCGTTCAGAGACATTCAAGCTATTTGCAGAAGAGAATATGGTGATTTTGATACAAAATATCTGGTTTTTCAGAGCCTAAGAGATAAGGGATACATAGTATCTCCTGGAATTAAATTCGGCTGTGATTTTGCAGTATACGAACACGGACCAGGAATAGACCATGCTCCATACCTGGTTCAAGTACTCAAGCCCACAGATCACATGACAGCAACCGGAATTGTACTTGCAGGAAGATTGGCTACAACAGTCAAGAAGCAGTTCATATTAGCAATCCCAAAAATCAAAGGGAAAAGAGTTGACTTTGTAAGCTTTGATTGGTGGCGAGCCTAGTCAACACAGGGCTTTTTAGCTAGAATGAAATAGTATAGTTGGTTGCTCAGATCCGATCTTTTTTTGTTGTGGCAAATCAAACTTAACGAAGTTCTCTCCAGAGATCGTTAATCGAGTAATAAATTTACCTGAACCCTGCTCCAACCATCCTTTGTATCTGACTGAGTTTTTGATGATATCAATGATGCTAGGTTTTTTTTCATCTACTTCTTCATAACACGACAAAATTTCACCGTATTTAACCTCTGTTTCTTTGTTGATCTTTGTCAGATAATAGACAAATACGACAGTCTTTTCATAATGATTAGCTGGCTTCTTCTCGGCGTAAAATTCTCTCAAGCCAACTTTATTTACGTTTGCTTTTAAGTCTACAGGAATAGGTGGCAGACTTAGGGATTGCTTCGTTGCATGTTTATTATTGTTATTATTAGTATTATTTGCTTTGACTAATTCGTGTTTAGATATACCTAATTTCTTTTCACTGTTTTGCTGTTGTAATGTTAATACATTATCGTCAGTAAGACTGTGTATAATACCTTGTGCCATATTCTCTTTTATTGCAGATTTGAAAATCTCCTCAAATTTATCTAGATGTTTGTCAACAAAGTTCTCGGTACCTTCTAATTCAACTACCCCCTGTTTCACATCGATTTTAAATTTTGCTTCTGGCCCATCCAACACTAATATTCTAGTCTAGGACAGCTTTTTAATTAAGTTGTCGGTACAATACCGCAACCAAAGGTAACAATTGCGGTTTAATACATAACTAAATAACTTCAGCAGATTGAATTAAAATTGCATTTAGCCAACTTTTATTATCCCATTTAATCGGTTGTTATTTTTGTTGCAATTACCTTCAACTTTATCGAAGGCTATATAGTAATTTGTGCATATATGTGGAATAGGTAGTATGATTGTTTATTATATATATATCTAATTTCTCGATTACCTATACGATGTCTATATTTCTGCAGTTTACTCTTATACAGCGTCTATTTGTGATAAATTTTGAACTCATGGCAAAATTATGGCTAAAATAGGGCTTTTGTTCAAGCGGAAGAGAACTGGCTTTCACTGCTTTGCAACCAATTCCGCTTTTTTCATCTCTTCTGCTGACCTTTCATTCAGATTAATTCGTATAATAGTTTCTGAATTCTGATCATAATTCGATCCATTCTTTTTATACTTGTCATCAGATGAATTCATAACATTTTTGGCTATATCAATATTATTTCTAAATAAATAATTATCATTCCAAATACGAATTCCTTAATTGTGTATAGTGGTTTGTCAATGTTGCACATACAACTCTCCAATGAATAAAAGCAACATATTTTCACTTAATTGCATGTTACTTTATAATGACCTTTTATAAATTAGATGAAAACAAATCATGAGAGCCTCTGTTGAAAGCCTGATGCTATGCAATTTTTTATTGATACACATTGTGGTGCTTGCGAATAGTAAGAAGCAGTAAATAAATAAAGAGTAAATGAATCTAGAATGCGTATAGAGATTTATAATATCTCATGCAGATAAGTTTTAAATCAATGGATGAATACTTGCCAGTGGTTAATTAGAATGCAATATCAAAATGCAAAGCCTCCTCTAAAATTTAGCGATAAGATCGTTGTAATAACTGGGAGTGGAACTGGCATAGGTCAAGCGATAGCAAAGAAATTTGCGCTCAATGGTGCAAGTATAATTATCATGGGAAGAAGGAAAGAACCTTTAGACGAGACCTCACAGATCTTGGAAGGTGTCATAAGTAGTGCAGGATCTTCAGGTAAAATACGAGCTTTTCCAGGAGTTGATGTATCAGATGAAGTAGAAGTTAATGAAATGTTCAAGACTATTAAACAAGAATTCGGTAAAGTTGATATCATTGTAAATAACGCAGGGGTTTCTGGTCCGGTAAAAATATTTACAAATGCCAATTTTAAAGAATTCAAAGATTGTGTTGCCATTCATCTTACTGGAACCTTCTGGACTTCAATCCAGGGCCTACAGGTGTTGGAACCAGGAGGAGAGATAATTACAATTACTACATTTTTTACTGAAGAAAACCGATATGATCAAAGACCATATCGGTTTAGAACTCCTTATACTGCTGCTCAAGGAGCAAAGAATAGGCTTGCAGAAGCATTAGCGTGGGAACTAGTAGAAAAAGGCATTCGATCTGTGGTCATAAACCCTGGTCCTGTTCATTCAGATAGAATATACAGAACAGTTTATCCAAAGGCTGCGGCTGAATTTTTGAGAATTGGCGGATATCCAGATCTTTCATCAATTGAAATAGAAAAGGCAGCTGTCAAACTACTCCCTTTGCTAGGCGAATCCGATAATATTATTTCAAATGGAATAAAAGAGATTGCAACAGAAATAGCAAAGTCCAATAATAATGAATCTACTATAGAGATAGAAAGACTATATAAGATAATTTCTGCGATGCTTGTCAAGATCAAAGAGATTGCAGAGAAAATACAGAACAATACTGCCAAGATGATTGTAGACGGAGAATTTCTTGCACAGGATGAAGTTGCAGATATGGTTTTGAATTTATGTGATGTAAAGATAAGTAGACTAATTAATGGCAAAGTTATTCCTAATGATCGCATATTTTACCCAGTCAAGCCAGTTGTAGGTACATCGCTAGAAACTAGTACACCAATGGAGGTAAAAGATCAAGTCATTGTTATTACGATTAGTTCTTCGGCAAAAAAAGACGTTGATTGTGTGAGGCAAATGGCAGCAATATTAGATTCAAAAAGCGTTAAACAGACAATAATACTGACTAGTAGCAAATCGAACCTCCCGTATTTTGAAGGTTTTCATAGTCATTTGATTGACCTTTCAAGCGAAGAAAGTATAAGGAAAATTTTCAACGTTATAATAACGAAGTTTGGCGATATAGATGCAGTAGTACATTTTACAGGCAGTTATGACTATAACTTACCTCTTTCCTCTCTTACGAGACAGCAGTGGGATTTGCTTGTAGATAATTTTGTCAATACACCAGGCTTGATCACAAGAGAAGCTGTAAATGCAATGGCCCCCACTGGGGCGGCGGAAGAACCTATTAAATTTAAAGGATCTAAAGGAATAGTAGTAATCGTAGGACCAGATTCCCCAATTGGCAAGAAAATCTCAGGTGCTATTAGGGCAAGGTCAGAAGTTTTTAGAGGGGCCTTACGGCCATATACTGCTACTGTCAACCAAGAACTTGCTGATGTTCTTGGTTCAAATATTCGACTTTATCTCATACTTGCAGGAAATATCGAAGGTTCAAATCCTAATAACGATAAATTGCAAAAGTCTATTCTACAATTGATATCTGGCTCAGCTTTAAAAAGGAATGAGACTGTATTTTATATAGATGAGGCTCGCGATTGAATTTTAAAAATAGTCAGAATATAGCAAAAGACATCTAGCATGGAATGTAGTTAATCTTATTTACTTTTGCAATGGTTTTAAATAGCTTTATGGTTATCAACTACATCTAATAAATGAAATAGCCAAGCAGTACATTAGTTTTATTATATTGCACAAGAACCCACGTATCATTTGCACTGAATAACTAATTACATATTTTAATGCTATTCAACATAAAGGTGTCAATAGAATTACCTCAGCCACAACATAAATATATTGCTACCTTATACTGCTGAACTTTTTGTTGATTACTATTAGGGGGATATCTATATTCGCTTCCTCATTGTATAATTACTATTATAGATCGATTATTTCATTTACCTTGCTTATCAATTCTTTATTCTCTATTGGTTTTCGGATAAACTGATTTTCATTGAAAATATCAGCATATGCTCCATAGTACATTTCTCCTGCTGTTAGAAAACATATCTTAACTTCATTATCTATCCTTCTAATTTCTCTATATAATTCAAATCCATGCATCTTTGGCATTTTAATATCCAAGATTAATAGATCATATATTCCCTTTTTGAAATTGTCTAATGCTATGATAGGATCATCAAATGCATCAACTTTGAAACCATTCTCTTCTAAAGCTATCTTTAATGCTAATTTAACGTCTGCTTCATCATCTACTATTAAAACTGTTTTCATGCTTGCTGATTTCAGCTACTGTCTAAGAGATAATTATACCTTTTAAACTTAAATGTACTATCATCTCTATTTTGGATTATTAATTTGGGATGTGCGATGGAAAATATGCATTTAATTACATGCTTTCTGTAATTTAAGATTACTCTCCACTATAGTATACTTCAATGACTTGATTTTATATACACTTCAATAACTCATATCAAAAAAAGAAGTGTCTCTGAACATCGTATCTGTAGTAATCATCTATTTGTTATTGTTATTATCATATAAGGTAATATAGTTAATACAATAAAACAGCTCGTCTACATCTTGCTCTTGCTGTGGTACTAGCAGTACCATGGATTCCTTAAATAATATTCTTATTTACTATTATCTTTTTTCAGGTTTATGAATATATCAGAAAATATTGCCTCACATTCACAATAGCCGTCGATTCTAATGAATCGTCCGCATTTTGAGCAGACAGTAAAAAGCTGTTGTGGAGGTGATGACTCCTCTTCTGCCTTGCTCGAATAGATCATAGCACACATATCTATTATTGGCCATAGTAGTTTATAATATTTTCATATAAAATGTAAATTTAATACATTTTACTTATATCTTGGTTCATTTAGCATTGTTTACATATAAAACAATTTTTAATTTCTAATTTTTATATTGTGAAGAATAAGCTTCATTTATTCAAGCATAATAACTTTACGTCAGTATTCCAAACTACTGTGCGCATCGACAGTGCGATCCAAGAAGGAGCACTCATCATACCATTGTTACTATTCATATTGGTATAATACACTCTCCATTCAATCATCATTATTGAGCTATAGAGGTACTAGTCGGTAGCTAGGATTTTATATAAAGTGAGATGAAGATTTAGACGAGGTACAATAAACCAGAGTAGATCTATAATTAGTAGAGATGGAGAAATGATAAACAAAGAACTGCTGTTGTTATGATTAAGATAAGATTATCAAACAAAATATATATTTTTGGTTATCATCTAAATTCTTCTTCTAGCAACTTTTTTTTCTTGGCTATTTGGAATAAGCTATCAGTTTTTTTAATTGCATCATTTCTAGGACGCCTGTGAATCATTGATTGTATTAGCAAATGATTTTCCGGAATTACCATACCGGTTTGATCATCAGAATATGAAATCTTAACAGTATCATCTTGAACCCTAAGTACTTCTTGATGGATATGTACCATATTTGTGTCACCATGTTGAAAGCCAAGGTCCATAGCTTTTTTCCTAACTACAGCAGTTCCTTTCGCAGAATTCAATATAGCAATTCCAAATTCATTCCGAAACGTTTCTATTATTTGATCTTTGTCTGGGGCCTTTCCATCGAATCGAATCAGCATTTGATGTAAGTGCATCATTCTAGAAGGAACCTTGTAAGCATCCACATACAGGTTTGCGTTGGAAATAAAATCTTTAACGTCATCTTGATGATGAGGATTTTTATCCCATTCAATAGAATCTCTTACTTCCTTTGAATCTTCAAGATCAGCCCATCTCCTGATAATCGTGACATCATATCGTCTTATTTGGTCTCCAAACCTTTCAATTAAAGGCTGCATTATTCTTCCCATGCCAGAAACATTGCAACTGCCTTGAATAACATACGCTTTGCCAGCTGCCTTATCATAATTGACTCTCGAATTGTGAATCATGTCAGCTACAGAGTGTTCACCGTGTCTATCCTCTCCACCTTGAAAGATAGCGGCCTTCTTCATCGGTTCATATAGATTTTTTTTATTATTAAACCCGCCACCTTCTTTTGCAGCATCCACTACAAGATCGCTTTTCTGAATAGCTTCTGAAATTGTACCTGTTGTATTGTAGCCTTTCTCTTTGAATTGCCCTATCATTTCGTTTTGGACATAAACATCAAAGTTATTTTCTAATGCCTCTTTGGTTCTGTCATCAGCAGTGTATTTTGCAATACCAATAAATTGAATTTCTTTATCTGCTGAAAGTGAGGTAGCTAGTCGACGACCAATATTGCCATAACCGTTTATGAATACCTTAACCAACCTTATCCCTATAAGTAAATCAAGTTGACAATAGTTTCAATATTTCATATATATGTATCCTTTGCTTTATAGAAGCTCTTCTAGATGGTAGAGAGCTTCCTACTCTACAGTAGGTTAGATTTTGGTATGACAAACAATAAATTCATAATTGCGAATTATGTAAATAATAGATAGTTATCTTGAATATCAAAGATTATTTATTATATAATGGTTGTACTATTGAATGTCTTGGTTTCCATAAGTGAAATATGGAGCACATTTAAATAAGCTTTAGTATTTTATCCATATTATGAAGTTTGTAATATATAATTGGCTTCGTGAATATTGTACATATATTTTTATAAGCTTCTTGTAAAAAGTGTGTTATAGTTTCAATATGAAAGTGCTTATCATAGACAATTATGATTCATTTGTATACAATATTGCACAGTTATTAGGCGAGCTTAAAACTCAGCCGATAGTCATCAGGAATGACAAAATAAAGATAGAGGACATTCAGGAAATGAATCCTGACGCAATAATTATATCTCCAGGACCTGGTAACCCTTCAGATCGTAAATATTTCGGAATTTGTACAGACATAATAACTGATATGGGATCCACAATACCCATCCTTGGAATTTGCCTTGGCCATCAGGGGATAGTTAATGCTTTCGGAGGTAAGATAATTAATGCCAAGTTGATACGCCACGGAAAAACAAGCATTATTGAACATAAGTCTCATATGTTGTTTGAAAATGTCAATAATCCTTTCAAGGCTACTCGTTATCACTCTCTAGTTGCAGATTCAAATAAAATTCCAGAGTGTCTTGAGGTGACTGCAAAGGCTCTAGATGATGGCGAAATAATGGCAGTTAGACATAGGCAATATCTGATAGAAGGTGTGCAATTTCATCCAGAATCAGTTTTGACTGCAGAAGGGCCTAAGATACTTTGCAACTTTGTATCCATGGTGAAGAGGTGAGTGTCGAGTGTCAATTTTGCTGACCTTGGGCCAGTAATTCGCAAGCTGATTTCCAGAACAAATCTATCAGAAAATGAAATTCGCCAGTCAGTTCATCTAATACTTGAAGGAAAAGCCTCAGATGCGGCTATTGCATCATTTTTGGTAGCGCTAGCGATGAAAGGAGAAACTGCAGAAGAAATTTGGACAATTCTTCAAACTGTAAAGGAACATGCCATAAAAATAACACCTAAAGTTAATGGAAATTTAATTGACACGTGCGGAACTGGAGGAGATACAATTAGATCGTTTAATATAAGTACTGCTGCAGCAATTGTTGCATCCTCTGCGGGAAGCAAAGTAGCAAAACATGGAAATAGATCTTTTTCTGGATTCTGTGGTAGTGCAGACTTTCTCGAACATATTGGGTTAGATTTGAATTCCACTCCTGCAAGCGTCTCTGAAGCGATTGAAAAGACCGGCATAGGGTTTCTTTACTCTCCCAAATTTCATCCCGCGATGGGAAATGCTGCTTCTGCAAGGAAAACAATTGGCATAAGAAGTGTATTCAATATTGTCGGTCCACTAAGCAACCCTTGTACTAATATCTGTGGCCAAGTTATAGGAGTTTTCGAACCTTCATTGCTTGATACTATCACTAATGCATTGCAAAAAGGCGGCGATGGAAATGAAGTGATGGTAGTACATGCTTACGACGGTTTTGACGAGTTGTCTAATACATGCGAAAATGATATTGTATGGATTATTGGTAAACAGATAAAAAGAATACGACTTCATCCAAAGGTTGTAAATATGCAAGTTGCTAAACCAGAGCAACTGGTCGTACAGTCTAAAGAAGATTCCATTCGAGATACTTTACAAGTAATATATGGTACTGCTTCTCAAGAAAAAGAGGACATTGTAGCTTTAAATGCTTCTGCTGCACTTGTGATCGGAAAAGTCGCAAGAGACTTCAAGGAAGGAGTTCAGATAGCAAGAGCGGCCATAAAAGAAGGTAAGCCACAGAAGAAATTATTGCAGCTAGTTCAATCATGCGGAAATAGCGAGAAATTAGAGGATGCAGAAAAACAATTTATCAAACCGTAGTAGTTTGAACAATTTTTCAGTTAATCCTACTTTTACATTATTTGTTTTTCTGACTTTAGTCGTTGATAGCAATCCATTCTAAATGTACCTCCTGTTACTATTAATAATTGCAAGAACAGCATTAATCTATGATATTTCTAAGAAGCTTCAGAATTTAAAACATATGTACATCTGGGAATTTTTATAATTCTTACTAATTATTAGTGAAACCAACTAGCCATTATACTTGGTAAGTAACATCGACACTAGTGCCATTATATGATCCTTATGGAAAATGATGACATCGTCATGTTTACAGTATATTTTTATGTTATGCCTCCAATTTACATATAGAAGTGCTAATTTGACTTGAATGACGCACATGAAGGTCACATTCATAACAATTTGGAGTCATTGGGATGGGATGAATTAGTATCCTTAAAACGGAAATTATATAGCCATATAAAAGAACTGACAAATAATATAATTGACATCGAAAGGAACCAACTTCGATTTGTAAATGAGAATATTCACAAAGAGAGAAATGTACTTAACAACCTAATACAACGATCGAAGCAAATTCGAACAGAAATTCAAACTAACAATTCTCAGCTATTTTCTCTAAGTGAAAAAATTTCGCAATCCAAAAATTTTCTTGGCATGATGGAATATAGAATACCATCTGAAAAAGAAGAAGAATTAATTCAAATTTTACAATTCAATCAAAAGCTACTTGACGACAAAGAATATAAAAACGAGCGTCAAAGGAATGATACCCTTACCTTAGTGAAAGATGCCTCAATGAAGATTGAAGCAATAAAAGCTGTGAAGACTATAAAGGATCAGTTAGCAAGATTTAGAACAGAATCAGATAATATTAGTAAATCTCTAAGAATACTCGATGAAGACCAGATATCTCTACAAACAAAGATCGCAGAAAGTAACAATAATCTTGACAGATTTTTCGATTCTAAAAGACATCTTTCTTCAGATCACGAAAAGTATCTAAACGAATACAATGAAACAATAATTCAACTAGACAGAATAAATGCTCGTCTTAATGTGATGGCAGAAATGAGACAAAAACAACGTCAAGAATATGGCCATGGTCTACCTGATGACGCTCTATTTAAAGTAAAGGAAACAGCAAAGAAAAAACTAGAGTCCGGCTCGAAGCTGACTTTTGAGGAATTAAAGCTACTTTATAGTGAGAAAGGTCAATAAAGAATACTAGTGTTATCGATTAAATAATGGCTGTATTTATATCAATAGAGCCGCAAGGACAATTTTTTAGTTTTTATCATATTTAATTGCCTTTACATAGTGTTATTATACTAAATTCTGTTAATCTCACGGAAATTGTATTATTAATTTATCACAAAACGAGACTGCAAATTGGAAAATTACCATAGTTCATGTTGTGGCATGCAGCTAAGGCTAACACCATCTAATAAAGAACGTAAGCAAAGGCTTACAGCAAAGAAGAATAGTAAATACAAGAAATCTAACAATAACTAATGGTAATTGACAACTAGGAACAGTTAAGCGGTAAGTGTATTATAACTTAAGTAAAAGACGGACAGGCTAAACAAAAAAGTTGGGATTAGTCTGTTTTCTCTTGCAAAATCAATTCTTTCTCTAATCTTTGGAATTAATTGTTGTTCTGCTATTAAATCATTCTCTATCATCTTTCTAAGATCATGCTTATCTTCTCCTTCGAATTGAACATAAGACAATTTTTTGAATCGTGATGGATTTGATAATGGTATAGCTCCTAGTAGGTTTAATCTCTCTGCTAACAGCTCTGCAAGTCCTTGGATAGTTTTTGCATATTCATCCAAAGCTGTACTAATGTGTTTCCAATCTGGTCCTTCTACTATCCAATGCTGCTTCTTGAATTGAAAAAACAATATAAAATGGCTTGCAAGGTCGGTATTCAGGAGGTCTACAATTTGCTTAGTATAATGTTCTGGCAGGTTAACAGGGTTTTTCTCAATTTGACTGATGCTTTGGTTTATCAATACTTTATAACAATTGTAGTAGCTTCTTACTATGTGTAGATCATAAATAAATATTGTATAGGTTTATGCGTAACTGAACATATGCACATCTGAATCATATAGTCTATAAATTTTTGGTTTCGTGATCTATATTATGATTCAATACACAACCTCTGGTCAATTTGTTACTGGCTGAGTATAATGCCCATACTAAAAGAGCTACAGAGATAACACGCAGAGGAGTATGATAATTGGAAAGAAATGTTGACGCTGTTATCCCTATTCCACCAAAAGTGGAAATAAGAAGAGAACCAACCGATGAACAACTAGCACACATGCTTGAAATCATGCTTAGAGTAGAACCTGAAAAAAGCGAGCCAATGTTTACTTTCAAATTTCCTGAATACTTCAATATATACACATTCATACTTACAACGATTCCCATAAGTATTGCAGACATTGTTGAAAGAATAAATCCCATTGCCGCGTCATCGGGTAGATAGAATACGAAAATTGGTGAGAAAAAGAGCAATTGATCAAAGACATTAAAGATAATCCAGAATATTCCTGCCAAAGCTATTGTTATCGCTACATAAATCCATTTTGAAAAGACCAATTGAAATGATACTCTCAGCATAATAGTAATTTTCTTTATTCTTGAGATTGCCCAGTTTGTCAATGTTCAGTAATAGTTCCTCTGACACTATTATTATCAAAGCTTCTTATCTACTAATGCCTCAAAAGCAGCAAAGGGTTGAGCTCCCTTTATTATTTCCGCATTATAACCATCGCTATTTACAATTATAAAATTTGGAGTGTCCTGAAATCCAAATGACGCACCTAAAGCAATATCCCTTTCTACTAACGATTTGTATTTTTGACCGTCAAAACATGAATTGAACTTTTGAATATCCAATCCTCCTATCTTGGAAGCAAACTTCTTTAGATTATCCTTGCTAACCCAACCCGAATCAATCGGCCCCTGATTTTTATAAAGGAGGTTATGAAATTGCCAGAACATACCTTGATCGTTAGTACACTGCGCTGCAATTGCAGCACCCATAGAGTCTGTACCACGATTTGGAAGATGCTTAAAGACTAGATTAGCTTTACCAGTCTGAATATAAGTTTCGTTAATTTTTGGCTCTGTGTTCTTGACATAGCGAGCGCACAGATAACATTGAAAGTCACTAAAATCAATTATAGTTACAGGAGCAGACAGAGAACCCAAGTGTGGAGATCCTTCTTTTATCAAGTCTGCTAACGAGATAATTCTATTATTATTATTTTGTGCCAATGCTGGAACTACAAGATAGAAAACAAAACTAACAATTACTATAGTAATGAAAATTAAAAATAATACTAACCACTTAGAGCACAAATTAATAGCTAGTGATTCATCTCTATTCAAGTTATTGTATGTAGAGTATACTTTGGATAAATGAGCTTAAAATTGTTACCTGCAATTAACGATCAGCTTTGTCTAGTATTCACTACTATCTTCAAAATTATAAAACTTTAAAGCTAGTCTAAAGGCATCAAATATATCGTTGTATGATGTTGCTTCTTTATATAATATACCATCATTATCTACTGCTGTTCTCAATGCAGTAGATCATGTTTTTCTAGTATCATTTTGCAATGTCCTAACATAGCTTTGTGCTCAAACTTTCAGTATTCCCCTTCGTAAATTGACAGGGCTTTCAACTTTTACGCAAGCAATTGTCGCAAGTCCATAATTGTTGATTTCAAATATATCTATATGCGTAGTTAGCAATAGCGACAAGCTTTTCTGGTTTAGTTAGCTTTTGATTATCGTCTGTCTACCTAAGAGCCAATTGCCAATATTAGCAGTTATACTAACTAACCTGTTAGATTATTACTAAGCTAATTATTTATCTCTAATTTTCAGCCCTTAAAGCGCAAACAAACAAGATAAAGTTCACTGCTCTTTTGTCTGCTAGCATGGGGCTTACCCATTATAACTTTACGAAAATTATTCTTCAGATCTAACTTCAGTTCGTTTAGTAATTCTCCCTCAAAGACTTTGAAAATTGCAGAGCCATTTTCCCTTAGTACTTTTTGTGCAATAGTAAAAGCACTTCTTGTAAGTGATATTTGTCTAGCATGATCAATATCCCAAATTCCACTGACATTTGGAGAAAGATCGGATAACGCTACATCTGCTTTTGAATTCAGTATTCTGAGTATGCTATCAGCTATTGTATGATCTTCAATATCAGCATGCAAAATTATTGCCCCACTGATAGGTTTTATATCATGAATGTCGATGCCAACAACTTTGCCATAAGGACCAACTTCCCGCAGTATTACCTGCAACCAGCCTCCAGGGGCGCATCCCAAATCGATTACCTTATCTGATGGCCTAAGAACATGATAGGAATTGTTCAGCTGCTCTAGCTTGTATGCAGACCTACTGCGATATCCTTTGTCCTTTGCTAATCTACGATAATAATCCTTTCTTGCATCAGAAAGCTTCATTCACATTATTTTTTATATCAAGATCTATATATTATGGCTATATTGATATATAAATATATATCTCTTTCAGTCTTATATTACTATACAACCACGATAATTCATGACAATCTTTCCCTGTTCCTTAATAATTGTTTAAAAGTACAAAACAATTATTTATGAGTTCAACAAGTATTAATATTATCGATGAGGTCAACTAATTGAAATTAAGTCATACCGAGATAGAAGATTTAATAGATAAGACCTTTAAAGTTATAATTAGCAATGGAAAAGAAGGGATACTTCAGTCCAACTTATGGAAGGAGCTTGATATCACTAGCCGCGACGGTTCTCGCGCAGCTATACGGCTTGAGAAACGTTCTCTAATTAGACGCGAGAAAATTCTTCAAGACGGACGATGGACATACAAACTGTTTGCTGTTAGATTGCCAGTAGATATACAATGCATCGATCATGTACCTTGTCTAACTTGTCCAGTTGAACATATGTGCTCTATCGACTCAACATATAGCCCTAATAATTGCAATTTAATTGAAGACTGGACTTTACTTTCATTTGGGAATTCGAATAAACTACTACAGCAGCAATCATTAAAGGAACATGACTTACAAAACAAAATAAAAGAAAAGGAAATAATCGTTAGGGAAATAAAGCCAACAACTCGACGCCGGGGACAAAGGATAGTAAAGAGCGATAAGAAATGAAAGTGTGTCCCACATGAGCCGAAGATGTCAATATACGCGTTTTTTACATACCCATTGTTGTTGATTGGTTCCTAATGACCATATTAAAAGCAAATAGGTATAGAAATGTCGAGCCCCTCTTAGTAGTATTGTTACATAATTCATTTAGAATGTATATATTTTGTGGAAATTTGAGTTGCACCTGATTTCAGTGGATAACAAAGAGAATATTTTCCTATAGGCTATCTATTTTTACTAAATATTCTGTCGAAGTATTCGGATTGTTCTTGACTGAGTCCACTTGCTTCGCCTTCTACAACATTAGCAAGGTTCTTAGCTAGCTTCTTTTTGTATTCAATTTGCATTTGGCGTGCAATCTGTATTCTTTGCGCCTGGGGTGATCCTGCACCATGCATTGATTCCGTTAGATATCCAACAGCATTACGTCCTAGTGTCATGTTTTCAATCAATCTCATTATTCGTACCCTATTTTCAGTAGAAACACCTTTTCTGCCTTTAAGATATTTTTCTAATAACGGACCCGTCTCAGGGCTTCTGAAGTCCTTTTCAGATGGCATAGTTACCATTAACCCACCAGCAATATCTTGAGCTAATCTGCTAATCTCATATGGAAATCTTGTGACATTATGTTTACAAACATTTGCTAGCATATCATCATTTTGGTAATTGCCAGATGCAGTTCTATGTGCCTGAAATGATGATGCAATTCCTGCAGCAAATATTGTCTCATTTAGGTGTGTCATCTCTACTAACTTGTCCTTAATATGAGACGCATTTGCTACTCCATTGTAGTCTGCAATGGCAGCAGCAGCTCCTATCAGGACATCTCCAAGACCTGTTTTACATACGTAACTTCTTCTATGATAGCAAGTGAATCTTTCAATCAACATTGAGGCAAAATCATACTCTCCATCCATAAAAATTAGATCATTTGGTATGAATACATTGTCAAAGATTATCATAGCCTCTTGTCCAGAGAACTTGGCATTCCCTGCATCCAAGTCCCCTTGCTCCATACTCCTTGTATCACATGATTGTCTGCCATAAATATAAGTAATGCCTTTTGCGTCTGCTGGTACTGCACCAACTAAGGCATAGTCTTTGTCTTCTGGTCGAAGCCTCATAGTGGGCATAACAATAATCCAATGGGAATTAATGCAGCCCGTCTGATGAGCTTTGGCACCTGTGATATATACGCCCTTTTCATCCCTCTTTACTATGTGAACAAACATATCTGGGTCTTCTTGTTGAGATGGAGAAAGACTGCGATCACCTTTTACGTCCGTCATTGCACCGCCAATCACTAGGTTCTCTTTCTGAATCATCTTGATGAACTCAATTAGGCGTTTATGGTAAACAGTGCTGTATTTTGTATCAATTTCAAATGTTGTAGAATATAATGAGTTTAGAGCATCCATGCCTACACAACGTTGAAAACAAGTAGCAGTAAGCTGGCCAAGCTTTCTCTGCATCTTATTTTGGTTGACCAAATCCATAGCATTATCTGCAATATGCAGGAATCTATTTACTTTCGTACCAGTTATAGATGACTCTGCAGAACCAATCTCAGGTTCTTCATTTGCTATATCATATGTTTCTGCCACTGCATTGATAGATGGACGAATCATTGGATGATCTACAGGTTCCTTTACTAAATCACCAAACAAATAGACTTTGAGGTTTCTATCTCTGAGGCTCTGAATATATTCTGCACCGTTCTTTATAGGCATACTACATCTAATACTATATTGGCAATCTTATTTATGTATTGTTAAGTCATTTAAATAGAAAACAACCTCATAGAATAAAATAACAATTCATAGTATCTATAAAGTACTAGGTTCAGGGGTAATGACATCATCATAAAAAGCGATTTCATTGTTTCTATAAATGAGATCCTCTCTGATATATCCAATAAAAATCTGTTTTTGACTGTTACACAGGAATCAATGCTACTCATTAGTTTCAAAATAATATTTTCAACACAACGCAACCTTTTTTATAGTTTGGATATGGCTATTGCATGTAATAATATGAACAGAATTGATCTACGTGAGTTGATACGCGTTTATCCAGATTTTCCAAAGCATGGGATTCTGTTCAGAGATATTAATCCAATTTTTCGCAGCAATGAAGCCTTGGATTATATTTCAAATGAGTTTTACTGCAGATTCAACAAAGCGGAAATCGATTATATTGGTGGAATAGAATCGAGGGGATTTGTAATAGCTACTGCATTAGCCTCAAAGTTCAACAAAGGCATCATTATGATCCGAAAGGCGAATAAGCTTCCTGGACAGACTATCAAGAAATCATATAATATTGAATATGGTAGTTCAATGATTGAACTTCAAGAAGATGCAATAAAACGTGGTCAGAGTATTTTGATTGCAGATGATCTAATTGCAACAGGTGGTACGGCTATTGCTGCGGCCCAATTGGTAGAAGAATTGGGAGGTACAGTTTCAGGTTTTGCAATAGTGATAGAATTGGCGACATTGGATGGAGCAAAGAAGCTAAGGGAGATGGGTTATCATGTACATTCATTAGTGGTGTATGATTAAACAGTGGCTACAAAATTTACTGCAGACATTGGCATTATTGGAGGCACTGGAGTTTATGATGTTGGACTCTTTAGCGAGAAAAGAGAAGTGAAGGTATATACACCATTTGGTGATCCCTCTGACCTCATCACGATTGGAGAATATGCTGGTAAGAAAGTTGCATTCATTCCTAGACATGGAAAAGGTCATCGTATTCCTCCTCACAAAATTAACACTCGTGCAAATATATGGGCATTAAAGGAGATAGGTGTGAAAAGAATTATTGCTCCGACTGCAGTAGGAAGCATGAGATACGACTACAAACCCGGGGATATTGCAGTTCCGGATCAGTTTGTTGATTTTACTAAAGGAAGGGAATACACATTTTATAATGGAGGAGAGGTTTGTCACATATCTGTTGCTGATCCATTCTGTCCGGAGCTTCATGATATTGTATTATATCATGGAAAGAAACTAAAGTATGATATTCATCCTAAAGCAACATATGTTTGTATAGAAGGACCAAGATTTTCAACAAGGGCGGAGTCCCACTTTTTTAGAGATGTTATGAAAGCAGATATCATCGGAATGACTCTCATACCAGAATGTCCACTTGCTAGAGAAGTAGAGCTCTGCTATGTGTCAATTGCTACAATTACAGATTATGATGTATGGACAACTTCTTCAGTGACTTCTAGGGAGGTTATAGAATTGTTAAACAAGAATATAGAGAAAATAAGAAAGCTAATTGCGGAACTGATACCAGTGATTTCTGTTAAAAGACTCAAATGCAATTGCAGAAATGCATTGAAAGGTGCAGTTCTATGAATTATCTACTTTGGCATTTTTATTCCTTTTGGAAGGATCACATCACCTTCAATCAATTTACGTTGGATGGTCACTTGTAATACTTCTGGATCCAGCCCCATTTTTTTAATTTTTTCTAATATTTTTTTTGCAATTTTGAGGCTAATATTATGCCCTCCAATTCTACCAAATGCAATTGCTGTAAAATTAAATTTCTGATCGTTTATAACAAAGTAACCTGTTAATTTGCTGGCAATTTCACTTCCCCTAGCATTTGTCACAAATATAGTTACGGTGCTGTTATGATCTTGAACATTATCAAATGTCATTTTGCATTTGTCTCCTTATTACATCTATGTTACGATTCACATTGGTTTCAACTAGAAAACTCCACCAATCATTGTCTATAATTTTATAGTCTTTAACGTCAACCTCATAAGTTTCATCATCTGCATCAGCAAATTTGAATTTGCCTTCCTTAATTAATTTAATTAATTTCCACCTATTCTTGCCATCTTTTTTTCTACTTACTGCTACAGCCCATTTCTTATTCTTGTCAATTGTAGGCATACCAATCTGATCGGATATATCCAAAACTCCTAGTCTCTTTTCTTCACAAAATATGTCTTTGGTAGTTACACTACGCCAAACATCTACAGCACCAACTGTCTTTGTATTTTCATTTATGTTAATTACACCAAAATACACGATCTTATTGGTGGTTTTTGGATCTGCGTTAGTAGTCATTTATTTTGAATGTTTGAATCAAATGCCTTATTTTATTCTTGCATTATTATAAGGACCTTCCAATAGCATACCAATATTATCAACCTTTGTGTTTTTTTTGAAAATAGTATGGTCCTCTTCACATCTCCTTCTATATCGATTAGTTACAGCAAATCTTGGATGAAGAGATTCGTACTCTGTTTTTGTTATATCAATAATCATTCCTCTATTGACAAGGGATTTTGCTACTCTATCAGCATCATCTATAGACCAATGTAGCATTTTAGATATCATTTCTGCATCTACCTTACCTTTATAAACTATTAAAACAAATAACTTTGCTTCTTGCTTTGATATTCTTAACTCTGATTCTAAAACCTCTTCAATATTGTTGATATTAACTGCCATATAATCATATAATGCGCTACTTTTGTATTAAGCTTAGAGCATATCATACTACTGTGGATCATAATACTTTGTGTGATAAGACTCATCTCGAAAGAGCATGATGTCTGCTTTCTCTCATTTTGAATGACAAAAGTTAATTAAATTATAGTGAAGATTGTCATGGCAGGTAATTTGGTTTTATATTACATATGTAATAAAAAACGCAAAGAACGCAAATGGAATACTTCATATTCCAAATTCATATTGTTTGAAAATTAATAATTAATTCAAGGTAGAATAAATTAATTAATAAGTAAATTGTAATCATAAACTGTATGATATAGATGCCTGCAATATCTGATTCTGATGATTTTCAAAAATATATTTCTCGAACTAGAGGTTTATCTAAACCTTCAACTCATAGTAGAATTCTTGTGTTATGCATAGATAGGGATGACGATCTTGGTTCTAAGGGAGGAATAGAAACACCTATTGTAGGAAGGGACCCTTGCATTAAGGCAGGAACCAGATTGGCAATAGAAGATCCAGAGGATCCAGATGCTAACACAATTTTTGGAGCGATCAAGACGTATGAAGAGCTCATAAGTAAAGGATACGAGTCAGAGGTTGCACTTGTTTCTGGGAAGTTTAATCGTGGAATTGAGGCTGATGAAAAGATTGGATTTGAGATTCAGAATATCCTCACGTCGTATAATGCAGATGGAGCAGTGGTTGTTTCAGATGGGGAGGATGATGAGACAGTGATCCCTATTATTCAAGCAATGGTTCCGATTATATCTATTCAACGTATCATTATCAAACATAGTCGAAGCGTTGAGTATTCATACGCCATTCTAGGCAGATATATTAAAATGCTGGTTTACGACTCACGTTACTCAAGATTCTTTTTAGGTGTTCCAGGTGCATTATTGGTTGTAAGTGGCCTCTCCACAGTATTTGGATTGACGCGTGAAGCTATAGCATTAGCATTAAGCATTTTGGGAGGTGCTTTCATTATACGTGCATTTGATATAGATAAAGCATTGGCATCTTTGGGGAGACCAACTCCTACTGCATTTATTCGAATCTTCTCAACTTTTGCTGGTGTGCTAATTATCTTAGCGTCTATAGCAAACGGACTTTCAAGCATCCCAAGTGAAGCAATCACCCCAAATATGGGAGTAATAAATATAATAAAAGACAGGGTAATTGTAGGAAGTTTTGTTCATGGTACCATTACACTGTTATGGATCGGTATTGCCACTATACTTGTAGGCACATTATTAAGCAATTGGTTTAAAGGCAGCGTTAAAGCCATGTCAGATATTCTACGTCTGGTAGTATTAGCATTGCTCTATTTTCCTATTGTACAATTTACTTCTGTTTTAACTGAACGTACTAGCCCATTTACTTTGATTTCATCGTTGCTTATAGGTTTGGCCATTACGTTGATGGCTGCAACTTTCTTGTTCCAATATTTTAGAAGCAGAAAAGGAGGAGAAGTACTAAAACACTAAAAAAGTTTATCTTATTTGTTTCAATTTAATTATTTCTTATAATGATAATAATAACAATAAAATCATCGTTTAGCCTGCAAAACCATGTATATAAATGGGAATACAAGTAATTGGTAGTACAGCGTTTGCAGAAACCATTCTTAAACATAGTGGCCTTTATAGTATTTATGAACGTCGATTAGAATCACAGATTCTGAATGATCCAGTTCCTAACCACATTGCAATAATCTTAGATGGCAATAGAAGATGGGCAAAATATCATTTTGCAGCGATAAATAGTGGTCATTTCTTTGGTGCTGACAAGGCAGAAGAGCTTTTGAATTGGATTCATGATCTGGGGATTAGAATTACTACTTTATACGTTTTATCGACAGAAAACTTAGATAGAAAAGACGAGGAATTAGATAATATATATAAGCTATTACGCATAAAGCTTGAAAAGCTCTATAGAGATTCAAGAATACATAAACGCCAAATGAAAATTAAGGCAATAGGCAATGTCATGCTTCTCCCTAGATCACTTCAAGAAGTTTTGGCTAAACTTGAGGAAGTAACAGCAGATTATAATTCTATGTTTCTTAATATAGCAATTGCATATGGAGGGCAAAAAGAACTTGTTGATGCCATAAAAAAAATTGTATCAATGGTTAAATCTGGAAAAATTAATGAAAGCGATATTGACGAAAAATTAATTGAATCGTGTCTGTATACATCCCATTTACCGCAAGCGGAACCTGATCTAATATTAAGAACATCTGGAGAGAAACGTCTCAGTGGTTTCCTCATATGGCAAAGTGCCTACAGTGAATTAGTATTTATGGATGTATTTTGGCCTGAATTCCGCAAAATCGATTTAATGCGTGCGATCAGAACGTACCAATGCAGAAAGAGAAGGTTTGGGAAGTAGTAAAGATATACGCTATATTCTTGAACGACTTTATATAGGATCAATAGAATGAATATAAATGCAACAGCACGGAGATTATGACCAAGAATCAAAGAGATGGTATTGTGAGTACTGGATGTATTTACAAGAGTGGAATGAGGTTCATCACTATTCACCTTCAAATACAGTAGCAGAAGAAAAAGAAGACGAGAATAATGATAATGATAATTGAAAAAATATAGAAGGGAGAAAGAATGTACTACATAAAAAGTTACTTAGGTGGACTCATTGGATGATGACATGATATAATATGATTGATGAACAGTCTTCAGGAGCAGTCATATTCTCAATTATTAAGGAATCGAGTAAAGCAGAATTTTTACTATTGCATTATGCATCAGGCCATTGGGATTTTCCAAAGGGCAATATAGAATTTGGTGAGGATGAAGTACAAGCTGCATACCGTGAAATATTCGAAGAAACGGGGGTTGAGAATGTCCATTTTCTGGAAGGCTTTAGGAAAAAAATACAATATCAGTATAGACGGGGACACAAATTAATTCGAAAAGAAGTTATTTTCTATTTAGTTATGACAAACACAAGAGAAATTATATTATCTAATGAACATATTGGATATGCATGGAAGGATTATAATGAGGCAATGGACCAATTGACTTACAAAAGTGCGAAAAACCTCTTAACAGAAGTCAAAATGTTTTTGGAAACTAATGCCATTAATAATAAATACTAAACACAAGAAATTTGATGCTGTATTTCCTTGACAACATTTACAGGATTTGTAGATCTAATTATTAAACTGCCAATAATAAAATAATCGGTACCATTTTTTGCTGCCTGTTGTATATTACCACCCTGCAAGCCAAATCCAGGCGAATATATAGGAACTTGTTTTTGGCTAGATATTTCTTTCAACACATTTATTTGTGTAGCACCAACTACAATACCATCTACTTGACATTCATAGGCATATTCAAGGAATAATTTATACATCGTAGCATTACGATTCATAATATTTATGTTGAAGCCATAATTTGCTCCCGGATGACTCATGTAAATTAATGCAATAACACCGCCCTGATTTTTGTGAGCTTGATCTACTGCAGCTTGTAATGCTTCTCTACCCATAAATGGGTTAACTATTACTGCATCAAAACCCATTTTTAAAAGATACTCGATAGCAACCTCATTAGTTCTAGCTATATCGTTCAACTTAATATCTGCAATAGATTGGAGTTGATAGGAATGGATTAGATCATTTATTTCTGACATTTGGGAAAAAGACAAGGGTAAGATTAAGTGGAAATTAATTTTGATTGCACAAATATATCTTTCAAGTAGAATGATTATCGTCTTAACAAATTCCACGAGATCAGTTCTATACAATGGATCAAGCGCTAGGACTATTTTGCTTCTTTTATTATTTGAGCAAATATCTATCCTTTCTCGAAATGAAGACAATTTATTCATGGAGTCCTACTAGAGGATGATTATTAAAAAGCTTGACCAGTTTTAGATAGATATGGCCGTGCTCATCTATCCTATTGGAGAAAGATGGCTGTTCTATTCTCTGACTAGAGAATTTCAAAAATGGATCTTTTGGTTCATTCTCAAGTACGACATAATAAAAGTAAGAAATCATATCCGATTCACCTAGACTCATTGCAGCCCCGAGTACAAATTTTACATTATCGTTAATATTTGCTTTAAAGAGAAACAGTGGTAGTGGAGGCTCGTCGTAAATTGTCTTGTAGGCTGCAACTTTCGCTAGACTAGACAGATTCTTTAATTCTACCGATACGTAGCCAGATTTCTTGTCAATCCTAGCAGTTTTTGTAAAATAAGGAGGGAATTTATCAACATTAATAATCGGCGAATAAACAAAAGTTGGATTGGCCACTGAATCAACCACTAAAACTTCTTCAGCGCCACCAGTAATTCTGTAAGCAAGATATTGGCCATCTTTGTGGTATGGGCTTTTTACGAAGTAAATAATTGGTCTACCGTCTATAAAATCAGTTTGAACTGCAAAGACCTGCTCATTATTTAAAATTAGTGAAAAAGTTGGCAGCGGAGCACGCTCCAGAGCACAAACTAGTCTACCGAAATCTTTCATATCGCATACTTCAATATAATGTGGGGATTTGAGCCTCAATTTGTCATTATTCTTAATATGTATGCTATTAAACTGATCTGCTTTGTGAAATCTATTTTCGTCAGGTCGTTCGTCACTTCGTATTTTATATACTATTTGTTGATCTTGCTACTTCTGGTTTGAGGCTAACCTTGACATCACATCTAATCCTAAAGATTTTGATTGCAAAATATTGCATACACTGTCAAAATGAATATCAATAATATATACATATATAGATAGATTAAGGATATAGTCAGCTTCTAGAATCGTGAATCTCTCCGATCAATTATATCATTTACATCTGCACCAGTTCCTATTAGGGTTACTTTCTTTCCTGTTTCTTGTTCTATGTTTTCGATAAACTTTCTGGGCTCTGTTTGTAACTTTGCAAAATCCCTTATCCCGGCACTTTCAGGAAATACCACGTCAAGTTTAGTAACTGCCAGCTGGGTTGCACTGTTCAATGAAATCGCTTTCTTTGCAAAATCCATGTTAAAAGGTGAGGCTCTTCTCTGTCTTCCAGTTACGCTTCCAAATTCAGTCCAACCACGCCTACGGGCCTCTTCTATACTAATTTCATTTTGCAATGGACCTCCGCCTACTCTTGTTACATATGCTTTGAAAACAACAATAACGTCATCAACCCTTTTTGGGCCAATGCCAACGTCGGAGCATATAGCTGATGCACAGACATCCTTTGAGGTTACATAAGGATACTCTCCATGAAATAAAGACAGAAATGTTCCCTGCGTGCCTTCAACAATTACATTTTCCTTATTATCCAAGGCATAATTAACAGAATTGCTGACGTCTTCTACATATAACAATAATTCTGGAACCTCCATCGCAACTTTCAAAACACGTAGCGCTCTATCTGCATTTGCAGGACCTGTACCGGTTCCTGTTGTGCCTATCTTACCTTTAAGGTGATCTTCCGAATTATCCTTTTCGATATGGATTTTTTCTATAATACCACAATGCGGGTCGATAAAAGTTCTATCATGAGCATTAAACATTTTAATTTCATCTAACAAGATTTTTCTATCAATTAAAACTCCAGATCCTATCAATAATCTTGTTGATGGATTTACTGCTGCACTAGGTAACATTCGGACTTTGTAAGTTTTATTTTCAAAAGTGAAGGTATGACCAGCATTAGGACCTACTCCACCTCTAACTGCAATTGAAGGATTATCTTTTCTAGAGAGATATGCAATAATCTTTCCTTTTCCCTCATCTCCAAAGAATCCTCCAATTGCTACTGTGCATGGCATATACGAGCTTTTTCAAAGCTGAAACCGCTATTAAAGCATAGGTACCGTCCACAGTTGTGCTAAGAATTCAGAGGCACTGCAACCAAATGAAGTTATCTGTAGTCGCTAGCGATATTTTCAAATCAACCTCAATTTAATTATAACCTAATTTAATCCACACTTATTATGACTTAATTCTGCCAAATGTGATTCGTCGCTACATAATTTTATTTTTATGCCATAGTTGCTGACAGCATGTAATATTTACTGTTATTTCCAGATTCAAATTGTATGATATCTACAGGAGATATTTGAGTTTGAAATAATTTGTTTAAGAATTGTAGAAAACTAGGTCCTGCCACTATGCTCTTGGCTTCCTTTTCGAGAGGTTTATTGTGGTATTTTTGTAGTGCGTCGACTAGTCCTAATCTACTAATTTCTTCTACCAGATTAGTCAACTCCACTATTAGGTTAACCATCTATTAAAACTGGTTTTTTTGAATATATGCTTGTCGTTATTATCGTCATCATCATCATTCAGCATTGTAGGACTTGCTTTTACGTTTCCTTTTTGTATATCGAACACAGTTATAAAACACACCTTGACTTTATTATCTGTCTTTTTAATTTGCATAATTCAAAGCCATCCATTTTTGACATATTGATATCCCTTAATAATAGGTTGTAAATACCCGACTTGAAACTCGTTAGTGCTAAAAGAGAATCATTAAACGACTGTTACTACTTGCAAATAGCTTTTTCATCTATCAATCAGAGCACTAGCTAAATCTATTCTAGGTCCTGTGACAATACACACTTGTGAATCTGATAAACTATTATCTTTCAGGAAGGCCAAGCCATAAACCTGAGCATAAATTCAGACATTCCTAATCCGATTGCTTTCTTTATCCAAATATGTTTGGTAGAGTTAAAGTTACCATTTTGAATATCACAATTGGATTGGACCAGTGAATAGAAAATTACTTTCCCATAATCATAGGGAGGTTCATCTTGTCCATTTCAGCCCAGCTAGTTCATGTCATAAAATAGTGGATGGCTGACAGATATGCACTAACGCTATTTGGTACAAGTTTTCTCTGATCCTTAGGGTGTAATATAAAATCGATAATATCCGATTGTATTATTTTTGGGTCGTTCTGCAAGAGTTTCTCATAATCTACTTCTCCTTCCCCTTGTTATCCTCCTCCTGCAAAACCCATTTTTAGAAAAGCGGCGTACTATCACAAGTCTTTGATATAGTCTCGCCTTGCATTTGATGATTGACAGAGTAGAATGTTACGGTATATGATGTTATTATTACTACTAGCGGAAGCTACGGTGACGAATGTGAAGCTATTGCTACTGTTACCAATCATTGGTATCCTAAATACAAGGCTAACAAAAAGTTATATTTATGATAGTGTGTGCTATTGCTATTAAGCATGATTTTAGTGATAGTAAAATAACTTGAATATTATTTAAATACAGGCAAATGATTTCGGACCTTTCAATGGCAGCAGATTCAAGGATGGCAGGAAACATTATTCAAATTCTAGCAGATTTGCCAGAGTTTCTACGAAAATCAATGATTCGGAGTAGGCTCCATGATTTCTATTCAATGACATATCAAGATAAATATGTGACAATATCTGCATCTTTAGAAGCACTACCTTCGCTGGAAAATGTGAAATTACGACAACTAATGAAAACATGGCTAGAAATTCTATTAGAATTTGAAGGATCACAAATAACTGATATATTTAGAATTTACTGCGAGGAGATTTTAAAGAACCGGCTGGCTATTGAAAATTTAGATATCGAATCTCTTATAGACGTCTTTTCATCACTTCAAGAATGGGAAAAGGAAAAATTAGCTGATTGTTTAAAGGAAGTAATTTTCTCTTTTCCTAAGAGAACAGAAGTATTAAAGACCATTCCTAAACCTCTATTAAAATTATTAAAAGTAGAATAATTTTTACCTATCGTCTGGTTTCCTGTCTGGATTCTTTTGCAATTCTCCTTCTGATTTCTCCAACCCAAAGAACATTCTTTCGTATTTGCGAAGTGCTTTTCTATGTTCTGCCAAAGACATATCTAGCCTCATTTCATTCATAACCATTACCGCGTAAGTTGTCCATTCTTTCCAACAATCAGAGCAAGAAGGATATTTTAGAGCTGCAGGATCATCGATTGTCTTTTCTTCGATTGTCTTTCCACACTTTATACAAGTTTTTACCATTATGTGTATGTCTATTGCGATGTTAGTATTTTATTCTTTATTGTCAAGACTAATATTATTACATCATTATAGCAGGTCATAGAGAATATTACTTTATGATACTATTCCACAGAAAGAAGATTATTACTAAGGTAAACCGCAGTTTGGGAAGTGGGATTTGAACCCTCAAGCCATGGTTGGGATTGTATAATGTATCCATCCAACCGACTATGTACATTATATCGGACTTACTCCCTCTCCTTATATAGATCCATTGCTTTTAATGACATCCTTTTTTCTCATATACTAGTTCCCAATTGGCAGGATACACAGTTCAGATTCGATAGTGTGATGATCAGGTGAGAAGCCCGTTCCGTGACCAGCAGTTGCCCATGATAAAGTGGGCTCAGATTGCCTGGTAACGGATATCCGAGGCGTATGACGCCGAGAAGCTTGTTGTCGACCGGATCCGTAACGGATATTGTATTTGAGAATTGATCCGCCGTATAGACGCGGTCGTGATGACTCACAGGTATATCAGGAGAAGCAATAGCTCCTGTAGGCTGCACTCCTCTCGCAGATTGGGAGATGAGAAGGATCGTAGAACTAAGCAATGCCATAACCGCGGTGATTAGCAATACAGTGAAGAGAAAGAAGCTGAGTTTCACATTAGCATTAAAATCTACAGACTATATATCATTTTTTTATTCGCTACTATCATCATTCAAAATGATAGAACTTTAAAGCTAGTCTAAAAGCATCAAATATATCGTCATATGATGTTGTTTCTTTATCTAATGCACCATCAATATCTACTGCTGTTCCTTTGTCGACCATAGCACTAGCGAAACTACCGGCGGCTTCGGCGGCGGAGGCGGCTGTGGTGAAGGCTTCGGCAATGCGCACTGCGGCTTTGGCGGCGGCCACAGTGGCACCCAGAAGGGCGGCGGCGGCAGTTGTTAGTAGATTGCAAACAAGATAAGACAAGACTACTGTTATAATCCTCCAAAAATTCCCACCTGGAGTGCAGCAGTGTGGTATGGTGAGATACCTAACCTTTTTTTATTTTTCCAGATAAACCCCACTAGGCTCTTAACGTTTTAGTATAGTCGCAACAATCATCAAAAAACCTGATTTATTGTCGTTTCTCCAGTTTCCTGTTCTTGTTCTTCTTCTAGTTGATCTTTATCTTCGTTATAGTCGGGCTTATTCGTCATCTCTTTTTTAGTAATGACTCTGCTTTCATGTGAAGCGAATGGTTTTGTTGCTGCTGCCCTGCATCAGCATAAGGCTTGGAATCAGACTCATCATCTGAGTCAAGTATGTCTTTGATTACTTGATTGTCTATCAAACTATCTATGATCTTTTTGCGTTCCTCTGCTGGAAGAGCCTTTGACATCTCAAGCGAATCGATTGCCTTGAGTTTCCAATAATTACTGACTGCGTTTTCAAGAATCGCTATAGCGATGTCATAAATCACCTTGCCAAATGCAGTCAGAGTATATTTTCCTTGTTTCCTCTTTATCAAACCTGCATTCATCAATCTAGACATTCTAGAATAGTATTGCTTGCATGTGAGCTTTGTTTTGCTTATTAGAGTGTCACTATCTGTTCTTGTAAGAGCGATAGTTCTAAAAAGTTCTAAAGACCTGTTATCAGACATTGCTTCTAAAACATCAGCAACCAAAATCATTCTTTTTGATTCCTACTGGAAATATACAGGTATTGAGATTATAATCCCTTATGTAACATGATTATGTTATTTATGTAACATAGTTACGTTGCAAGAGAACTAATTCACTATTAATGCGGATCCTGGTATAAAACCCTATATATTCCATTTTCCGGATTTGATACTTAATCTGTAAAACTGCTTTAGAAGACTTCATTCGATGTGATTTCTTTAGTTTGCTCTTCTTCTAGCTGATCTTCATCCTCATTATAGTCAGGTTCTCTTGATTCTTCTTTATCGTCTTCAACAGCTGATTTTATGTTCTCCTTCTTTGCAGAACCATCATTACATTGTTGATTGAATTTCCTGATTTCTCCTAAATAACTGAATTTCCTAAGCAGAAAATAAAAGATTACAGTGCAAAATTGGAAGACTTCATTAAAGAACTCTTTTTAGAGTGGTAGTGAGATCATAATTGATGTCTTATCCAAAAGATATTTTTTCCAGGATGTTTGGAGGAGTAAGTAAATCTGATAGTGGTCTACTTTATCCGAAGGTCGAAGAGGAAGAGGAACCAAACATCCAAGAACTAGATGATGCATTACAGACCAATATCTTTAATATCATGCTGAGCAGGAGATCCCAAAGAAAATTTGAAAATAAAGAGGTTGAAGATTCAAAAGTTGAGATGATATTAGCTGCTGCGGATACAGCTCCAACAGCAGGTGGCTTTCAGGGATTTGAAGTGTATCATGTTAAGAATCCAGAGACAAAATTAAAGCTTATTGATGCAGCTAATAAGCAGCCATATGTCAATGCTCCTATTGTACTTGTTTTTTGTATGAATCCTGAAAGGGTAAAAATGAACTTCCCACCTAATATTCTTAAAAAATTTTCTTTACAAGATGCTACCCTTGCCGCAGCATATTCTCAGCTTGCAGCACATGCTCTGGGTTTAAGTTCAGTATGGATAGGAATGATAGATGAAGAAAAAGTTATGGCAATACTAGGAACACAGTATACACCTTCCTCGATTCTATGTTTAGGATATCCTAAGAAAATACTTCAGCCCAAACCTAAGAGAAATCTGATAGGATTAATCCATGAGATTTGATGTCTAATGATCTTAGCACAATAGAGATGAAATTTTCAAAGACGGTGAAGATTTTCAAATGATTATCATCTAAGAGGACAATTTTTCAAGGGTAAACTACCTCCGGTGCCAATCAACTACATTTCTTTCATTAAGCCCAGGTGGAGACCATGCTAAGTCTTTACTGAATGCTTTCTTTATGTATTTGCGAAACTTTACAATTCATGGATAATAATTTGGCGTGACAAATTCTCTGTGTGTTAGATGGATCTTCTATCTATGTACTGACTATTTCAAGATCAGGAGCAGCACTTGCCTGATGGATTGCTTTGAATTCAAACATGTTCAGGAGAAATATCAGCAATCCCATAGAATCCGTAATGTTCTTTGGTGATGACCATTTTGCTGTGTAAACTTCTTTGCAAGTTCGATCATCTGGAAGATGAGTAGCGCTAAACAATAGGAATTTTTGTAGATTCAAATAAGCTGTAGCTTGAGCAATTTTTGGGATAAAGTATCCTATCCTGCTTAATGAAACTAGATGAAGAACTAGAAGATTGATGTCGTTAGTAAATATGTCCTAATTAAGTCTTAACAAAATGCTATTGAATTAAAGGTGAAATTCAACTATTATCATTGAATACAATCAAATTGATAAACTCTGAAAGTTAAATCGCATAATAATAGAATTCTTGTCTTAATTGGGATGCAAGGAACATTTAATAGTCCTGCACCGAATTTTTTTGGGTTGAGTACATGCCAAAATTCAAATCAACTCAAGATATTTTAAGAATTATAGGTAATAAGGAGCAAATCCGTAATTTCGGCGTCATTGCCCATGTCGATCACGGCAAGACTACTATGAGCGATAGTCTTTTAGCTGCATCTGGAATTATTTCTCCTTCAGTTGCAGGTCAGGCTCTGGCACTTGACTCTATGAAGCTTGAGCAAAACAGACAAATGACTATTCGCGGAGCTAATGTTACACTGTTTTATGAAAATGAGGGTAAGGAATATGTAATTAATATGATTGATACCCCTGGCCACATTGACTTTACAGGTAGAGTTACTCGTGCTCTTAGAGCAATTGATGGTGTAGTAGTTGTTTCTGATTCTGTTGAAGGAATTATGACTCAGACTGAGACAGTAACAAGACAGGCTCTAGAAGAGCGGGTTAGACCTGTTCTATATATTAATAAAATTGACAGGTTAGTAAAAGAGCTAAGATTAGATCCGCAATCTATGCAAAAATGGCTTTCAAATATAATTGCTGAATTCAACCGGCTTATTGATATTTATGCTGAACCAGAACTCAAAGAAAAATGGAAAGTTAGCATACAGGGAAATAGTGTTGCTTTCGGCTCTGCAAAAGATAGATGGGGATTTAACTTCAAAGTCGCCCAGAAGCGAGGTGTCAGTTTCAAGGATGTTTATGACGCTTATACTTCCGATGATCCTAGTGATATAGAATCACTTGCGGAGAAAGCGCCGTTGCATGAGGCAGTATTAGGCATGGTTGTACAGCATCATCCCCCACCACATGTTGCCCAAAAATACAGGATTCCCAAGATCTGGCCAGGTGATTTGGAATCCGATATTGGAAGATCACTTTTGGCATGCGACGAAAATGGCCCAGGAGTGATGATGGTTACTACAATTAATGTTGATCCTCAGGCAGGCAGAGTTGCAACTGGTAGACTTTTCTCTGGAACTATTAAAGACGGTGACGAAGTTTATTTAATTGATGCAAAAAGACCGGGAAAGGTTCAGTCAGTAAATATCTACATGGGTAATACAAGGGAGGTAGTAAGTATGTTACCTACAGGCAACATTCCTGCATTGCTTGGCCTTGACTATGCTGTTGCCGGTGAAACAATTTCAACTATAAAAAATATTCTACCTTTTGAATCGATCAAGTATGTTTCAGAACCTGTAGTTACAATTGCAGTGGAACCCAAACATCCAAAGGATCTACCTAAACTTGTAGAAGCATTACGTAGAATCACCGTAGAAGATCCTAATCTGATCGTTAAGATTAACGAAGAAACAGGAGAGACACTCATGGCAGGAATGGGCGTACTCCATCTTGAAATTGCCTCATCTCTACTACAGGAGGCAGGTCTTAATATTATTACCAGCCAGCCTCTGATCAACTATAGAGAAACTATCCGTACGAAAGCCGGTCCGATCATGAGTAAATCACCTAATAAGCACAACAAAATTTTCATGCGAGTAGAGCCTCTTACAGATGATATAATTGAAATGATAAAAACTGGTCACATTAGAGAAGATATGGACAAAAAGGAAATGGCAAAGATTCTCAGAGAAAAAGGCTGGAATGCAGATGAAGCGAGAAGTGTTGCAGCAATAGATGTTAGTGGTAATGTGCTAATTGATGAGACAAAAGGAGTTCAATTTATACAAGAATCAATGGACTCTATTAGATCAGGTTTTGACGATGTAGTTCATTCTGGTCCAATTGCTCACGAATCTGTGAGGGGTGTCAAGTTTTTCTTACATCACTTTGTTCCACATGAGGATCCAGCGCACAGAGGTCTAGCACAGCTGATGCCTGCAACAAGGAGATCTATGTTAGGTTCCATGTTGATCGCAGATGCAGTTTTACTTGAGCCTATACTTGGTATAGAAATTAAATGTCCACAGGAACAAATTGGTACTGTAGCTGGCATATTATCTGGTAAGAGAGGCAAATTATTGAACGTAGAACAGAAAGGTTTGATCTCAATTATACAAGGTGAATTACCGGCTTCAGAGACATTTGATCTTTCGGAAATTATGCGTGGTGGAACGGCTGGTAAAGCTATGTGGAATACCTATTTTAAGACATGGCAGGCTGTTCCCCAATCGATATTTAGAAATCTAGTTGCTGAAATAAGAAAGCGAAAAGGCCTAAATCCAGAACCACCAAACTATGATGAGTTTATAGATAAAGAATAAAAACAAATACTTTTTCACTTTTTGATTTGCTATAGACATAGAGATATATCCACATGAAAACTAGGTAATCTTTGCATTTATGATGGCAAATATGTGTCTATTTTCTTGTTCGCATATATGTAATAGTCAGAGCTTATTGATGTGCTGTAATCATTTTTTCTGTAGCGTATTTATCAGCATATATGCAATCAAATCTACACTATTTCAATTTAGAAGATCAGTGCAATTGACATTCCTAACTTTCAGGCGAATTTTATGGATTATACATTTTATATCATTTTGATATTTTTATATTCCATGCTACCAATTAAGAGTAAAAACATTATAAACAATTAGGCGTTCTAACATATATGAAACTCGACCTGCCGAGATACACTGAGAGGTTTGGAGCTATAAGCCTACATGGAGTCCAGCGAGTATATGAATTAGATTCAGGGTTTAATGATGGTAGGATAACATCTGAAACCATTAGAAGTGTTGGAAATGAAGAGATCTCCGAAATTGAAAGAAAAATAGCTATTGTCATACCTATTAAAGGAGAGCGTCTAAAGTTGCTTGAAGGCGTGTTGAGTGGAATACCTCATGATTGCTTGACAATCATTGTGTCTAATAGTCCAAGACAACCCGTCGACAGATACAAATTGGAAAAAGATGCACTTGAACAATTCAATAGATTTGTAGGAAAAAATGCGTTAATATTACATCAAAAAGATCCTGGGCTATCTGATGCACTAAAGGAGGTTGGCTACACTAGTATATTTGGCCCGGATGGTACAGTCAGAAATGGCAAAGCGGAAGGAATGATGATTGGAATGCTACTTGCTAAAATGGCAGGAAAAGAATATGTGGGATTTATTGATGCAGACAACTATGTACCTGGTGCAGTAAACGAATATGTGAAAATATTTGCATCAGGAATTGCAATGTCTAATACACCTTATACAATGGTTCGCATATCATGGATTTACAAGCCAAAAGTATCAGAGAGTGGTGTATATTTTTCAAAATGGGGAAGAGTATCTGAAGTAACGAATCAGTATCTTAATTCGTTAATATCTTATTACACTGGTTTTGAGACGGAAGTCATGCGTACAGGAAATTCAGGTGAACACTGCATGTCGATGAGGTTAGCAGAGCTTTTGACTTATTCACCAGGTTTTTCAGTAGAGACATATGAAATTGTGGACATATTGGAGGAATTTGGAGGAATTGTTCCCACGGAAAATCAGGAGGCGATGGATAAGGGAGTAGAAGTTATGCAGGTTGAAACACGTAATCCACATTTTCATGAAGAAAAGGGTGACATTCATTTGAAGGAGATGTTTAATGGATCCCTTGGTTGTGTCTATCATAGCAAGATTTGCCCTCCAAAGCTAAGAGAAAAAATACTTGAGGAACTACGTGGAAGAGGTATATTAGACGAAGGACAACAACCATCTGAATTACAAAAGATTGGTCCATTCAAAGATATAGACACTCATCGATTTGCAAATATACTTCATAATAGAGCACCAAGTTTCATTCATTCTGCCTAGGCAAAAATAATAAATTCACTTTAATATTTTAATTAGATATATTAGATATATATATAGATCACATATTATTGATGCACTTACATAGACAATAAAACAATGGGATGATCTACAATAATGATGCTAATCTTAATTTTAAAATACGGGATTATTGTAAAAGCTCCCTGTCTACATAACACTTTTAAATCATTATGAACTATATAATGTAATCTGTGATTGAGTAAGTAACTTATCATTAATGATGGGAACTCTGCTCTTCATTGGATTTGGGTTATAATAAAATGTGTGGAATAGTAGGTATTTTAAGTAAAAAGAATGAAAATGTTGCCCCGCTCATTGGGCCTATGCTTTCTTGCATAGCAAGTCGTGGTCCGGATGGGGCAGGAATAGCGGCTGATGACTTTGTTGTACAGTCAGACTCACTAGAAAATGTAGAATATCAAAAGATTTATGGAAGCAGTGTTTTGGGTCATCTAAGACTTGCAATAGTCGGCGGTACTTGTGGGCAGCAGCCTTTTCGTAGCTGCGATAATAGATTAACTGTCGAACATAATGGCGAGATTTATAACTATAAGAAAATTCGAAGGAAATTATTAAAGCACCATAAATTTGATACTCTAACAGATAGTGAAGTTATAGTTCACCTGTTAGAAGATCATCTTACCAAAAGCAATGATTTAGTTTACGCAATTAGAAAGACAGTTGCTGAACTCGATGGTGTGTATGCTCTTGTTATTAAAGACGAAGTAACAGGAACCATAGCTTTAGTTAGAGATAAAATTGGTGTAAGGCAGATTTATTATGGCGAAAATGATAGCTTTGTAGCCTTTGCATCCGAGCGAAAGGCATTATGGAAAGTAGGAATAAAAGAGCCTACAAAATGTGTATTGCCTGGACATACGATACTCATCAAATCAAATGGCTTTTTGCAAGAATTTGAGGTATCACGTCCTCCAGTACAATCAACTAAAATAGTTTATAAAACAATGACTTCAGCCGTTAGCGCATACCAAAAGGCGTTACTTATGTCCATGAAAAAGCGTACTCAGGACTTCAAGAGAGTTGGAATAATTTTCTCTGGCGGCATTGACAGTGTAATCATTGCTTGGCTTGCAAAGAAAATGGTACCTGAAGTTATTTGCTATACTGCAGGTATTGAAGGTTCTACAGATATTGCATTTGCACGGAATATAGCAAAGAAACTCAAACTTAAGCTAAGAGTTAATGAACTTACTCGTAATGAGGTAGAACAAATGATTCCGGAGATTATCAATGTTATTGAGAATACAAACGCCGGCCAAGTAGAAGTTGCAGTTCCAGTATATGCTGCAATAAAGCTTGCACATGAAGATGGAATTAAAGTAATGTTTACAGGACAGGCTGCAGATGAGCTTTTTGGAGGGTATTCGTGGTATACAAAAGTAGTTGAAAAAGAAGGATATCAAAAGTTACGGGAACATATGACCGAAGATTTACTTTTGCTTTACAAGGAGACTCTTGAAAGAGAAGATAAAATTGCAATGGCACATAGTATAGAGATGCGCGAACCTTTTCTTGATATGGAAATAATCAGAGTTTCCATGCACATGGATCTGAAGTTGAATGTAAAATCAGGAGATGATGCCTTTGGAAAACATGTACATAGAAGACTTGCCCAGAAACTGGGTATTCCAAGGAATATAGCCTATCGTATCAAAGAAGCAGCACAGCATGGTTCAGGTATGCATTCAGTATTTGATACAATATCCAGGAATCATGGATTTGATGAATCTACGATTCCTATCGCATATCTAGATGCCCTTAGATCACGTGAAAGAATTGGTAGCTCGCAAAGATATGGCCACCTATTTGAAAACGAAACAATGTGGATTGCGGAACCACATGTACAGATGTATTTGGATAGCATTTCAAAGACTTTGCCAATTTTCGAACAAAATGTGATGGTAAAGTCAACTAAAAGAGGAGAGAGAAAATATATTAAATTATAAATCTATCTTTTGAAACAATTATCTATCTGGTCATTAATAGATCTACATATCCATAAATATCCATACATTACAATCAAAAAGATAATTAGTTCATCCCTATTGAATTAATTGATTTAATCGTAAAACATAATATATAAAGAAATGATCACATCTACACGTCTAAATAACTGACAGTAATCTGGATATAATTTTATACATTATTATATGACGCTCGTCGTAAATGGATGACAAACCTTAATTCTTAGAAATGTATAGTCACTTATCATGCCTAATGCTTTTCCAGAAGAAGATGGAGAGTATGTACTTGTAAAAATAAGTTATGTCGGTTTTGCTGACCAGCTGGGATTAGAGGGCATTGTTATTCTAAAGACATTTGATGGAAAAGAATTTCCAATGCGTGCCTTTTCTGGTGAAGTTGCCAGGCATATTTCACGATTCAAGGAAGGTGACAAAAATACTATACCCACCATCTATAATTTAGTTGAAGAAATAGCAGTTATGCAAGATTTGTTGCTCATGGAAGTTAGAGTGTATCAGAGCGGTTCTGTTTTACGTGCAAACTTATACTTTAAAGGCAGAAAGGAACCGTTGATATTAAGAAATTATCGTGCATCAGATTCAATTGCCCTAGCAGCTTATTATGATGTGCCAATCAAAGTAAGGAAGAGTTTATTTGAAGAAACAATTGAACAATAATAATAATATAATCATGAACAGCAAAATTAGGTTACTATTTCTGCAAGTCTCTTTTGTGCTATTGCATTTTTAACTTCTATTGCAATCCTTCTGCCAACACCCATGGTATGACCGTAGTAATATTTTGCATACGGGCTTGTAGTTGCCATGATTGGATTACCTGGAACTCTAAGCGATACATCATATACTACCAAATTCAAGTCTGGTGTAACAATACTCTGTAATGAAATTGGGCCTATGATTCCTGGTGGGTATTCTCTTTCTACCGCCATAGTGAATTTATCGCCTATTTCGAACACCTTTTCAAGCAACGATTCGCGTATGCTTGCTGGCGTATGCCCTACTTCAATATTCTGCAAATCAATATTATTACTAATTTCAAGTTGCTCTCTTGCAGGTAATGAGGTGGTGAAATCGTGTAGATTAGTTTGTAATCTTCTTTCAATTCCTAGAAATTCTGTTTCATTAGTCAATGGAGAATGAAAAAAGTTAAAGTTAAAGTAAGTCCCAATTACGTATTCCTCGATAATTGCAGAGTTAAGGTCTTGTTCATTAATGAGGCCACCTTCAATCTTTAATTTTGATTTCCTTTTATAATCCTCAGTTGAAGATACAATAAAAAACGCCCTTTCCAATTTTCGTTTCGCTTCCTGAACTTTGACTAGTGCTGGACCGTCAATATCATAAGAATTTTTGTAAATTCTTGGATGTCTAATCTTTGCTTTTTCAAGTAAATAATATTGGTTTCTACTTGTAGTGCGCTCTTCTGCTCTCAACAGTGGCCTGTTTCCAAAGATAGGAATCTCGAAGTTATTTTCAATATTATCATAGCCCAGATAAGCAGTAAGAGCACGATGGGTAATCATTATGGTATTCAATTGATGCAATTTTTTTTGATTTTCTCTATTCATAATATCAGAGAACTTATCAAGCAAAATGATTTTATCTGCAAGTCGTTTAAATCGCTGATACGGAAGCTCTCGTCCCTTTTGGCATATACAAACAGTCTTCATATTTTCGTCTTTAGCGCCATCCATGATTTCTAATGCAGAATGGCTTCCCAGAGTACCAATTGTAATGTTCTCCAAGTCATATTGATTGTTGACAATGTTTGAAACGTGACGTGGACTGATCATGACTACTACTACTAATTATTATTATACTAAGTCTTCTTCATGATACAGAGTTGAGTTGTGCAATACAAAAAAATATTTCAAAGAAAAAAAATTTCACATCGTTAAGCTTGACCCTTGCTTCTGTTAATTTCTGTTTCAATAGAAGATCTAAGATCTTCATCATTTTTACTGGAATAATCAATTCCTAATGTATCAGCTATTGATTCGAGCTTTTCTCTGTCTATGTTTGTTGTGGTACCATCTTGCTTTTTAAGTTGTTGAATCTCTCTTCTTGCTTCAATTCTAGCCTTTTCGTATTCTGTAGATGCCTTACCAAATGATCTGGCAAGCTCTGGGATTTTTTTTACGCCAAAGAAGAGTGCTGCAATTACTACTACGATAATTATTATTTCAGCGCCATTAACAATTCCCATTATGAGGCTAGTTAGTCCTAACATTTGCGTATATATGTATATCAGATTAATAATTTAAGTGTTGATTTTAATATTTTAGTAGAAGAATTTGCAAATCCTAAGATACTAGTATTCCTCTTCTTCTTCTCAACTTGTCTCTTCTTTCAATTGCCACCATCCCCAATAGATACAGTGTAATCATGGGCCCTGCAACAAACCACATAGTAATGCCACTACCATCAGGGGTTATTATAGCACCAAAGATTACTAAAACCAAAGCAGCGTATCTAAAGTTTTTTCTCCAAAATCGAGTATCAATTATATCAGTCAAAGCAATTGCATACATTACGATAGGAAGCTCAAAAGCAATTCCAAATCCCAGAAAGAATTGCAGTACAAACGATATAAAGTCATTTATGTTGAGGAATGTTGCAACACCAATGGCTTGACCGTACTTGTAGAGAAAATTAAGAGTAAACGGAATCACTACAATATATGAAAATACTATACCAGTGATACATAGAGAAACTATGGGTAGAAATACATTAATTATTCCGATTTTTTTTGTCTGATTACCAATAGCAGGAGAAATAAAGCCAAATATTTCCTTAATAATTATTGGTATTGAGCCTATAATACCAGTTAATAATGAAACATACACTTGAGCAAAAAATGCCTGTCCAGGTGCAGTTTGGATCAGGTCTACTTCTGGTGGAAGTAACGTCTTTTCCATAAAAGAGGTGATTTGTATAGCGATGTTATGGAATGGATCCGGATATGGGTAAAACAATTGTATACCGTTACTATTGTTATTGTTATTATTATCAATAGGATAATAGAGTGTAAGCGTTTTTATGCCAAAACTCATAGAAAAAATAGTAATAATCATAATTGAGATTACGATACGAAGCATTCTTGAGCGTAACTCGTCAATATGCTCACGGATGGACATCATTCTTGTTGACATGATGCGTCAGTAGTACATGGACTTGTGTTGTTGATAAATATAATTGTGCGTGTCTGTCTAGTGGCGATTATCGTTTTTAAAATCACTAGCGATTTTATTATATGGTTCTCCTTTGTATTTAACAAGGAAGGCCTACCTACTAAATGACAGTCCATCTCTATTTAAAAGACTGATAATAAGGTTTTACTGTAACCCTACTAGTTTTTTGCATTTTTTCTTCTTCTTCTTCTTCTTGAATAGACTTGATGAAGATCAAGAATATCGCTTACTAATATGGATATTAATAATAATAAGAATGCTCATAACTTGTACTGTGAAAGCTGTTGTAATTCATCATACTTTGAACGCTCCTGGCGGTGAGTCAACAGTTGCAATAGAGACAATGGAGTCATTATATGAGCTTGGGTATGATATTGAATTAATTACCGTTCAAAAACCAAATCTAGAATATTTAGCCAAAATATATGGAAAAAGAATACATATTAGAAAGATAAAATCATTAATCCCATTTAAAATGAATTATTTCAGCCTGTATCAAAGATTATTAATGGTAATACCACGTCTAGGCCTTAGAGATTCAGATATCATCATAAATACACATGGCAGTGTCATACCTTATAGGATTCCAAATGATATATCATGCATATCATATCTTCACTTTCCAATAAGTGTTCTCAATAGTTCTGATTCTGATCATGGCAGTAAAAAATATCAAAAATCATTTCTTTGGAATGCTTATTTCAAACCATATGCTGTTATGGCGAATGAACTTATGAAAAGAGCATTATTCAGATCAAATATAATTCTGGTCAATTCAAAATTCACAAAGAATGTATTAAAAAAAGTATATCCTCAAATAGACTCTCATGTATTATATCCGCCTGTAGATATTGAGCGATTTTCATCTGCTTACAGATCAAATTCTAGAAAACGTCAGGTTTTGGTGATTTCTCGTTTCTCTGCTGAAAAGCAGATTGAAAAAGCTATAATTATAGCTCAACTGGTTCAAGATGTAAAATTCAAAGTCATTGGATCAGTTACACCTGCAAATCGACCTTATTTTAATTTACTTCAGAAAAAGATTAAGGATTATGGGCTAGAAAATAGGATAAGTCTGGCTCCAAATGCAACCAATGAAGAAATGATCAACGCGATGTCTGAAAGCATGATTTACCTACATACCATGCATGGTGAACACTTTGGAATCTCTATTGTGGAGGCAATGGCAGCAGGTCTTGTGCCTATTATTCCATCTTATGGTGGATGCAGCGAGATAGTTCCATCAGAATATCAGTATAGCACACTCGAAGAGGCTGCTAAATGCATTTCTAAGAATATTGATGAATACAATGAGGAAAAGAGGACAATGGTGCATGGTATTTCCAGACAGTTTTCGTCGTCACTATTTAGAAAAAGTATACAACAGTACATAAAAAAGGCACGTGACATCCAATTAATGACGGCATAAATATAATAACGATCCGCATATTGATCCCACAATATTAAATTGAGAATTCTAGTAGTTTCTGGTGAATATCCTCCTATGAAAGGAGGCGTTGGAAGATACACTTACAACTTGGTAAACGCTCTGAAGAAGAGTGACAAGAAGAATATCGATGTTTATATCGTAACCAATAGCCATAAAGAAAAAGCAAATACAAACATAACTTCTCCCCTGGTAGGTGATAATAATGCTGCCATTCAGGATAATAGTAATGATCATAATAATGGCATTTATCACAGTATTACCAAAAAAGGAGATATAAAAAATTCCGACCGCCTATTAACCCTGGTACAACAACTAAAGCCGGATATCGTCAATATACAATATGAAAGGGGCTTATATGAAATTGATACAACTATAGGTCACATGTTTAGGAGAATATTACACGGATCAACTCTTGATAAATTCTATAAGGAATGTCCAGTTCCAACTGTATCTACTCTGCATACAGTGTTCCCATATCATGAATATAAAGTATACATAAAAGAGAGAGCTCTAAGAAAAGAAGGAAGATTTGCTTTTCTTCCATTGCCGCTTCGAGCTGCAATAAGAAAATGGGTTATGAATCAGCGTTATGATTTACTTCAAGAAGTAGTGAGATTGTCATCTGATATAATAAGTCCTGCCAATACGATTCATAAAATTGTCAAACGTGGGACTGTCATATACCATGGTGCGGAGCCAGCACAATCATTATCTGCTGCAAATAAACAGGAATTCAGACAAGAGTTTGGGTTACCTAATGACAAAAAACTCCTATTAGCTTTTGGATATGTAGGTTCCTATAAAGGATTTGATATATTGGATAATTTACGTCTGCCAAAAGACTGGTCACTTGTAGTTAAGCAAAATAAGCATGAGCGTGGACTAGAGCAACCATTACGGATCAACAATGCTATAAATTTAGGTTTAGGTCATATTGATGATATAACACTTTCAAAACTCTTTTTTGCATGCGATGCCATTATATTTCCATACAAGATGGTTTCAATATCGGGGGTTTTATTTGATGCACTTGCGCATGGCCTTCCGTTTGTAGCAACTAATTTAGAATTCTTTAGAGAATTTGAAGAAATGCAGCTAGGTCTAACCTGTAGTAGAAATGCGACATCATTTTCAGATTCGATA
>JBJMFM010000310.1:0-6740 GCA_045808425.1 Nitrososphaeraceae archaeon
TATATCCAAGAAAAAACCATATTGTTGTTTTTCTTATCTATCTTGCGTTGTAATCAATTGCCTACTGACTAATGTAAACCATTGGAAGAAGATAAAGTAAAAGAATAGAATTGTATCTATTCTAGTTGGTCCATAGCTTCGTCAGAATATCCGTCTTTGTAAACAGCACAAAAATCTGCATTAAAAGAATCAGGAGGACATTTTACGTCTTTTTGGTCTGCGTTTATTCCATTTAGTTTACCATAATTCATTAACTGTACGTCTTTATCTGCTTTGATTACACCATCTCTGTATCCTGACATGTAATCTGAACTCTTAGTAGGGAATATTGTAAAGCCGTCTGAATCGTATTGTGACACTGCATATGCTACTAATGGGATTGAAATAATGTTGGTAGCCGCCAGCGAGAATATAGCTAGTAGTCCAAGATTCAATATGTTGTCTGCTCCTCGAGTTCTTTTGATTTGGCTCCACCTATTCCAAGTATCGCACCTATCTTTAATTGTGTGTTCCAGTTTCATAGCTATCAAAATAGTCTTTTCTATATATCGCCTTTGTTTTTTGTATTTAGTATTAGGTTTATGATTATGATGGGTAGTGTTTTAATACTAATTTTTCATATTCCATTATTTGATAGAGAAAATCAAGAGATTAAAAAAAGTAGTTTTTGTAGAAATGCATTGGTTTAGTTATTGGTACAATTCTGAAGTATGACTAATAATGCTAAGCATTTAAATCAGCTATGTCCTTTTCTGCTATTATTTTTGTAGGTTTTATGCGTACAAGGCCTGCGCCTTCTCCACTGTTTGTTCTGCCATATTCTTCTGCATTCTCTTTACCCATATATCGTTCTGCAATTTTAGTAGCCCATCTAAGTAGTTCATTCTGTTTAGAATGATACATTTTTGCAGTACCAAATACTAGTACAAAGGAAAACGGAGGTGTTTGATCATCTACACAGATATTTACACGATTATCATGTTGAATGTTTCTTGCTTTGAGTGATGTACTCCCAGTCGTAAGAACAATATCTCCTATTCTTCCTTTACTATTGTCATTATCATCATCCAATACGAACCAGATGGGAACTACATGAGGACTTCCATCTTTTTTAACTGTAGCGAGTTTCCCTGTCAAGGTACCTTGCATTAGAAATCTCTTTATTTCTTTTTTAGACATTTGTGTCATTAGTATTATAATAATACCCAAGTTTCTTAATAATTTACATATTTTACCAACAAATGAAACGTAGTTGAGCTATTATTTCTTATGTCTTTGATCTAGCAGATATTGATTATACCATTATAGAATGCCTCGTGTTTTTAGATGGAAATGATAGACCACTCTATGACTATGAGCAAATAATATTTGATTATCTAGTTACTCAGAATAGTAACAAACATCTCTGGATAAAGAAAGCAACAGGTTTGGTGTATCGGAGTTTATGCTACGGTTTATGGCCTGGCTTTGTTTGAAAGACAATACTTTGTCAGGCTCACAGATGTGCATAGTCACAGGGCCAAGAATTGATCTAGCTATTGCTCTAATAGACAGAATGAAAAAGCTACTCTCATCTTCATCTAACGGTCTTGCAACGACCACTTTCAACACAAAAGAGACAGTAATAGAACTAAATGGTGTAAAGATAGAAGCATTTCCATCACATCACTTAGATGCTATGAGAGGATTACCTAACGTATCTTTCATATTTCTAGATGAAGCTGATTTCTTTCCTGCCACATCATCGCAAATGTACTACCCGTAATTCGTGTTATTATCTGCGATCTCCTTATTCAAAGAAACTATTTGCTCTTCCTTTTTAGTTTTCAAAACAGTCATTAATTCTGTCTCTAAAATGTTAGGCAACCTACGTATTTTGTTCACTATAATATCTCTCATATGATTCAAATCTTTAGCACGAATCTTTAGAAATAAATCAAATATACCATGCATTTCATGTATTTCAAGTACTTCTTCTAGATTAGATAATCCTTCGGTAATCTGATCTGCAAAGCCCGGTCTAATATTTATTCCAATAAATGCTAAATGATCATACCCTAAAAGATCGTTATCTAGAGATAATGTAAACTTGTTAATTACACCTTTAGATATTAATCTTCTAACTCTGAGATGTACTGTTGCATCAGATATGCCAATTTGTTTTGCTATTTCAACAAATGGCACTGAGGAATCTTTACTTAAGACATCTATTATCTTGAGATTAATATCGTCTAAAAGGCTATCATTATCAAACTTCATGGGAGTAAGTAGATTTGTCGGAATTTAAATACCTTCAATGTCATCACTATACAAATTTGCATTTTTAGTCAAGAAATATAATTATAACTATTATACTATTACCTATCATAGTCTGGATCTTATCTTAATACATCATTCACTATTTTGTTGCTTAATGCATCTCTTCTTTATTTGGCTCCCATAGTGCACATATTCCATATGGTGCTATTTCACCAGAACTTTTACCATATACATCTGGCCCTTCATCTGTGACAATAGCACAATAATTTGGTTTCATAAAATATATGCAATTATAACAGAAATATCCTGCATGATGATCTGAGTCTTTTAATTCTTCTATTTCCATATATCTAGCTTTTGCTTTGGCTAACTTTTTTAGTATTGTTGCTTCTTGTGGTATATTTTGAGTAGAGTCTTTTGACATATCTATTCGATCACATAGATTTATAGAGATTATTATTTCAAATCGACTTATTGAGTTCAGAAAACTCGTTAGCTGTTGTTAATTTTTCTTATAGGATCAATAGAAATATGGTCTGTGTTTAGGGAAAACGTTTTACATGCAAGTGTTCCTTATACGTGGAATTGTGTTATTGCCAATATCATAGCCTTTTTGTCGAAGATACTTCAAAGTCAATTTATACACTAGTTCATCATAGTCTGTTACTTCCAATACTCTTTTCCATGAAACCTCTCCGGATTTTGAAACTTCTTTTGATAATAATTCTGTAGTTTTTCTTGCTTCTTGTCTACACTGCTCCATGGTTTTGCCATTCTTATAAGCATGGATACGAGAATCGCAACTAGTACTACTGCCCTGATTCTCCACTAGCTAAAAATAATAGATGAGCAACGATTTAAACTATTTTTCTAGTTCTAGTCATCAATCATACTGATTCAACAACAACTATCTCTTACTATGTCTAACTAAATTCCCATTATAGTATCTCCACTAAATCACAATTCAAATGAATATCAGAGGCACGCTAAATACAGCTCAGAGAAGCTAGTAAATATATTCGTACAACAAGCAGTTTTGACATATATTTTAAATAGCATCATTATGCATGTTGTCTAGACTACATATTCTATTTTAGTATGCTTGATAATAATAATATAAATCCAAACTTCAGAACTAATCCTAAGGATTACTCTAAAGTAGAGATTGCAAAGATTAACTCTAGTGAGCTTAGAGGTAATCTATTTAACGAGCTTAGAGACTATTCTTCCCAAAATATCTCATGGGAATCTGAACAAATAGCAAAATCACATGGTATCTATCTGGAATTCAATAGAGCAAGAACAGGGAATGAAAAGGATTGGATGTACATGTTACGTATAAGCATACCTGGTGGAGGACCTATTACCTCCCAACAATGGAATATACTTGACAGAATATCTGATACTTATACAATAGGTCCCTCTGATGCATATCCTACTACTGCTAATAATAATGCCAGACCTAGCCTTAGAATAACTACAAGACAAAACATACAACTTCATTGGGTCAGAAAAAAGAATGTAGTTGATGCAATTAAAGAAATAGCAACATCTGGATTCTTTACAATCAATGGTTGTGGAGATAATACTCGAAATGTAATTGGTTGTCCTTTGTCCTTTTATTCCAAAATTTTTAATGCTAATAAATGGGCTCAGAAAATTGGTAAATATTTTGCTCTTCCTACAGCAGCCTATATAGAAGTTTTTGAAATAGATCCAAATTACCTTAGAAAAGCTGGACTTTTAGATAGAGAGGTTGGAGCAACTAGATTTGATTATGGTACGAATCAGCTTAACAGAAAATTTAAGATAGCTTTTTCAGCAATTCACTATGACGAAGAAAAAAAGAAATACGTCCATGATAATTGTGTAGAGCTGAGAACAAATGATATAGGTATTGCTCCGATTGTTAATTATGATAATGGTAACTATAATGGCAAAGTAGATAGATTCCAAGTTTATGTTGGTGGAAGTCAAGGTCAACAATCAGGTAAACCAACATTCTCAACTCTTGGAGAACCTTTTGGGATTTTCACTGAAGATAATCTACTTGAGGGACTTGACGCCATAGTAAGAGTTCATAAAGAATGGGGAGATAGAGAAAATAGACATTGGGCTAGGCTAAAGTATTTGGTTAAAGTGAAGGGGATTCAATGGCTCAGAGAACAGGTAAAGGATATTGTTGGTAGTGATAGTCTGATAGCTTTTGAATTGCCGATACAAGATTATGATTATGGGAACAGAAATTTGCATCTTGGCTGGATAAAGCAAAATACAGATGAAGTTGATGATAGTAGCAACAATAACAATAACAATACTAAATGGTGTTATGGTATATTCATAGAAAATGGTAGAATTATCGATGGCAGTCCAAATGGTAATTTAAAGAGCATGGTAAAATATCTAATGGACGAATATCCACATGCTCTTATTTTTACAACACCAAATCAGCATTTACTTTTTTCAAATTTAGGTAGTAGTGAAAAAGAGCAGTTTAAAAATGATATGAGGATTTTTGGTTATGGAATACGCAAAGTAATACTTGATGCAACTAGTAATAGCAACAACAATGCTGATACACGTTCATCAAAATCAAAGATAGTACAACAACGACCATATTCAAAATTAAGAATGTTGTCTGGAGCATGTGTTGGAAGAGATACTTGCAGATTAACTTACACTGATTCTGAAAAGTTTGAACCTTGCCTAATTGATCAACTAGAGGATAAATGGGGAGATCTAAATGAATCAATAGGAGTGACAGGTTGTGAAAAGCAATGTTATAGACCAGCAACAAAGACGGTTGGATGGATAGGAACAGGTTTTAATCTTTATCAACTAACAATAATGGGAACAGAGGATGGAAGACACCAAGGTGGGCCACTAATAGATTCAGATACTAAAGAACAATATCTTCGCTTTGTACCCCGTAAAGACGTAGCAACAGTTACAGATACCTTATTTGAATTTTTTATAAAAAATAGATCAAAAGAAGGAGAAGAAGAAGAAATAAGACCTGGTGGAATGGGATACTTTTTGAGAAGGATAGGAGCAAAAGAGATAATTTATTATTTAAAGTCAAATCCAAACACTAAAGATCTAATGAAGAAAACTTTCAAAGTACAATAGAAGAAATATAGTAGATATGATTCTACTCCACTCTGTTAGCCCACTAACTCGTCATACAACTCTTGATTAATCTTCTTAAACTTGATGGCCTTTTCTAACTCTTTTGTTAACTGTAGCTTCAGGTTAATATTGTTACACTCATTCATATGACTCCTCCGTTATCTTCTATATTTTCTTCAAGCAGTTTAAGCACAGGTTCAAATCTTTTAAATTAATTCAATGATGCTTGTAAAGGTAATATTTTGTCGTCATTGAGAGAAAAGCAACAACAATATTACAGCAAGGATTTTAATATATTATATTGTAAGATAAGGTGTTATTTCTTAATTAATATTTATTAGTTATAGATATATATATTAGCTGAACTAGAAGATGGTATGCTGTCTTCTAGCTCGTTTTATTGGTAGCAATCCTTAATGATACTTGATGACTGCTACTGGTCATCTACGTTCCATGCTTTGCAGCAAAGGATACAGCCAAAGAGAGATATCATATGTATAGATGTTGCGACTAGAATTATTCTCGCATGATGTTTCTTTCAGAGAAAGACTAATAATACTTTGATAGTATGTATCATTCATATGATAATAACACACTAATTACAAGGGTGTATAGTAACTTGGCAAGTATTGCAAGTTGCGCTTGCTACAGTAAATAGAGATATTTCGCATTTGAGAAATCAAGCTAAAACCAACATCAAAAGGTACATCAATGAAAGATTGCACATGCAGCTATGTCTAAAAAGTCTACCAAAATGCCATAATCATAATTTCCTGTCCTGAGGTTACTAACCTTACATATTGTAATAAGCATTGTTACTAGCTAAGGAGTGTTATTCTATGAAGCTCGATTTGCTTACTAATGCTACAGTAGTTGATGACGCTATAAGGATTGTATCGTCTAACAACCTCAAAGAGAGTCTAAAATCATCTCCTAGCGATAGCAATGAGAGTGACAGAGAAGATTCAAAACAACTTGACTACGATGAAGAGGAAGATCAGCTAGAGGAAGAGCAAGAAGAGCAGACTGGAGAAATTACGACAAACAGTGTTTTTTGATTATTGTTGCCAGATTTGATCTTTTGCCACACTATTAAAGAAGTTTGTCATTCAGCAATTATTATAACCTCAGCTGAGATTATAAGCTCATTATATGGTATGAGCCACACAACACAGTCAGGCGGGCAGTTACAATGTTCTTCAGTATTTTCGATTAATTCTACTATAATGTCGAATTGTGTGATGAGGCTAATCAAATACAAGTGTTAACTATGATGTTTCATAACTAATAATGAATTTAGCATGTCAATAACCAATCCAGATCTTAAATCAAAATTCGTTGATTACTTGAAT
>JBJMFM010000311.1:0-9412 GCA_045808425.1 Nitrososphaeraceae archaeon
AACATTATAAAGTCTTGTCAAACCCTCTTAGTGTCTTAGGAAGATAGGTAAGCCATTAAAAAAACAAACAAACAAACAAACAAACAAACAGAATTTATTCACTAATCTATAAAATAGCCAGAAACCTATTGTCGGTTTTTAACTAGATAGAAAATGTTGTAAAATGTGTAGGATCATAAAAGATATGCTATTACTTACTCTAAGTACTGGTTCATTGCTCGTGGCATTGCGTTTCTCTCCCAGCAGCTAACATATACATCCACTATGGATGAAATGATAATGGATAGGTGAGCCCCCGTGTGATAAGGAAAAGTAGAGAAATGACACTTGATGATGCAGAAACAGTTCTAGGGTTTTTGGCTTTGATAGGACCACTCACAGCAATTTCAGTAAAAAGAATAAGGGAAGAAGAAGAAAGTGGTATGAAGAATTAAGAGAACAGAGAGTAAGAGATATACAAACTTATATGCTTTGATATTGGTAGAAAAGGAGTTTCTTGTATTTGTATGTAGTACATATATTGGCTTACATAGTTGTTCAATAATCACACGAAAAGTGAGAGAAAAAGAACTAGACAAAATTATGATTATGAACCCTATAAACTGAACTCTTTAGGAGAGTTAATAACTTTTATCTGTTATATGCATTCTTCGGCTAACTATGTGCAAAGATGAATGTAATATGCAGGGTTAGAAAATTTCTAACTCTTAATACTAACTTTCTTACACAAACAATTTAAATGGTATGATATGGGGAAGAAGGAAGGCGTATGAATTCGCTTAATGTCGCAGTTATTGTAAAGCTAGAGCCTGACTTTTCAGAAGGAAATGTCAGTTACAATTCGGATGGGACGCTAAATAGGGCAGAAACTAAGAGTATACTTGGTCCCCACAGTGCAGTTGCATCAAAAGCTGCATTTTATTCTAAAGTAAAATACGGTGCGCATATTTCTATATCAACAATGGGTCCTCCGATTGCTGATTTTGCTTTACAACAGGCACAATTAATCTGTGATGCTGATGAATTACATCTCTATAGTGACAGAATTTTTGCAGGTGCGGATACCCTAGCAACCGCTGAAGTATTAAAAACTGGAATAAGCAAAATGGAAGGAGGGAAAATGGATATTGTTTTTTCAGGACATCGAGCTTCTGATGGTGAGACTGGTCAAACAGGACCTCAGACAGCATGGAAACTTGGTTATACTTTTCTAGGCAATGTAATTGATTACGACGTTAATCTTGAAAATCAAACCGTCACCGCAAAACGCTTAATCACTTTACAGGGATTTTATGATATAATAGAGGAAGTAGAGGCGCCACTTCCTGTATTCATTACAATAGATCCATCATACAACTCAGTATTTAATACAATTTCGCAAAGATTGGCATTTGCAAAGTATCAGAAGGAGGCAACCGAACGAGCTCATAATTATAAGAAATATCTCAAAATTTTCAATGCTCAACAGCTGGGTGTCGATCCAAAATTTGTTGGTCTTCCTGGCTCCCCTACAATTGTGTATAAGGTAGAAAAGATTCCAAAAGCAAAAGCAAGCAGAAAAGCAGAAATAGTAAACGGATCTGATCACGATCAAATAAGAAAAGTTGTTGCCAAAATACATGACGTTTTAGGAGGAACCATAATCAAATGACTATGATCACAACTGAAGTCAACAATTACAGGCATCTATTTGTAATAGTCGAACATGAAGAAGGTAAACCGGTTCCTGTTAGCTTGGAAATGCTTGGTGAAGCTAGGAGGCTTATGGATCATTTTAACAAAAAATATTCTTCCCATGAAAAAGTTGTTGCCGTAGTACTGGGGAATAAAGTCAGAAAGTTATGTGAAGAATTAATATTCTATGGGGCAGATGCAGTAATTTATGCAGAAGATCCAGAATTACAGTATCCAAGGAATATAATTGATACTAAAATAATAAGCCAAATTGCTATGAATAGAGAATGTATAGCAAAGATTTCTCCAGAGGATTGGGAACAATTCAAAAAACCGCGATATATGTTTTTTGCTGCCGACAATATAGGTAGACATTTGTCATCCACAGTGTTAGCAGAATTAGAATCAGGTCTTGCTTCAGACATTAATAAACTTGTAATTGAAGATCTTGAAATCAAACATGAACACAAGACAAAAGGTCGGATGATGTCTTATACAAAAACACTTGAAATGTACAGACCTGACTTTTCAGGATTTCTATGGACTACTATTCTATGTCTTGACAACAGAAATCCCGCTATAAAAAGAGAGTATCATCCCCAAGCATGCAGTATAATTCCTGGAGTATTTGCCCCACTTGTGCGTGATGCTACAAGGAAGGGAATAATTGTAGATTATACTCCAAAATTAGAAAAACAAGACCTTAATGTAAAGATATTGAGTCGCAAAGTTATCAAGAGTGCTGTTGACTTTGATATCCATAAAGCAATCATAAGTTTTGGTAGAGGAATTAAAGATTCGCCAGAAGAAAATATAAAATTAATTGAAGAATTAGCAAAGGAGTTAGATGCGGAGGTCGGAGTATCACTACCAATTTCAAAGAAACCATATGTAGCAAGTGAGAGAATAACTTCTACCTATATGATTTCTGACAGGGTGATAGGAACTAGCGGCCGAAAGGTTATCCCATTGTTATATATTGCTGTAGGAATCAGCGGAGCGATGCAGCACATTGCAGGAATGAAAGAATCCGACTTTGTCATTGCAATTAATACAGATGAAAATTCACCGATTAGAGATGAATGTGATATTTTCATTAAAGGCAGAATGGAAGATGTAATACCTGCTATGATTGAGGAATTAAGAAAACAAAAAGAACTAATTATGGGAGTTAGAAGTAAATAATGGAACGTTTTGATGTCGCAATAATTGGGGGCGGTTCAGCCGGGTTAGCTGCACTAAAAGAACTATCAAATCTAGAAAAACAAGCTGTTCTGATAGAGGCTGGGAAGACGGTTGGGTCAAAAAATGTATCTGGCGGCATCCTTTACTCAAAGAAACCAAAGAACGGTAAGGTCTACAATGTTGAAGACGTCTACGGGCAGCAATTTCTAAGTGAAGCCCCTTTAGAAAGACCTATTACAAAATACATCCTACATGCTACCTCAAAAGACAAGGTATTTTCAATTGATCTTACTCGTGCTCATGAATATCAATCTAACTTCGGCTACTCGGTTCTTCTAAATAAATTGAACTCTTGGTTTGCAAAAGAAGCAGCGGAAAGTGCTGAAAAACAAGGTGGTGGTATTGTTACTGGAGTCCATGTTAAATCAATTACTTGGCAGAAAGATAGAACAATAGTTGAGACGAATGAACTTGAGGAGTTTGAAGTAAAGGCAATAATTGCAGCTGATGGAGTAAATTCAGAAATAGCAGAAATAACTGGTGCTAGACATAAATTTACTACAGAAGAGTTATATCAAGGCGTTAAGGTAGTGGTGAAATTACCTGAGCAGATTATTGATCAGAGATTTGGAATAGAGTCAAATGAGGGCGCTGCACATCTTTTTGCTGGTGATGTGACATTAAACCATATAGGCGGTGGTTTTGTTTATACCAACCGGGATACAGTTTCAGTTGGAGCAGTATATCATTATGATTCTCTGATGGAAAAACCGGATGAACCTTATACACTTGTAAATGCATTATTGAATAATCCCATGGTTAGTGGGTTTATTACGGACGAAGTTGCAACAAAAGAAGATATTGATAAGAATCTTCCAAAAGAAGAACAACTGAGAATACGTTTTGCTGTAAGCAAACTAATCAAAACATGGAATGAGCTACGCTATGCATATTATTCCCCCTCTAGCAGGATAAAACTTATTGAAAGTGGTAAGTATAAGTCAGATACAGAGATTAAGACAAGGATCGATTCTATTCGTCAAGAGCTAATTGATAAATATCAAACAAAGTTTGTAAATGATTACGTTGAGCTGGAGTACAGTGCAAAATTAGTTCCCGATGGAAAGCGATGTAGAATGAAAAAACCTTATCATGATAACATTTTATTCATAGGTGATGCAGCTGGTAGAGGTATTTTCGTTGGTCCGAGAATTGAAGGACTTAATGTAGGAATTGATGACGCCGTAAGGGCTGCCAACGCAGTTGCAAGGTCCATTGATAGAAACAACTTTACCCATAATTATTTGGGGGAATTTTATACGCAATTGGTAGACGATAGCCCATATACCAGAGATATGAAGGAAATTGATAAAAACTATCTTAAGATATTTCTTGATGCTGCGAAAGATGTTCCAAAGGATATTGTCGGATCAAGATATGGCATGGTTTTCAGGCTAATGACAAGCGGAACATTGAGGGGTCTTGCAGTAGGTTTTGCAAACATATTAGGATATGATCGCCTTTTACCTATAGTCGAATCCGTAGAGACATATGTTCAAGTACCAATCGAAATTGCTGAAAAATCAGGTACTAAAGTTACATCAACATATAATCTTACAGTTCCTACAATTGCACAGCGTATAGCAAAATTAAAGTATGATGATGATAACCTCTCGCATATCAAAGTTTTAAATCCAAAAAGTGAATTTATGAAAAAGATGGTTATACTGTGTCCGACTAAGTGCTACAGCTTAGAAAAAGATGATGATGTCACGCTTCAGCATGAAGGATGTATTGAATGCGGGACTTGTGCAAAAGAAACTGAATGGCGGCATCCTCGCGGAGAGAAAGGAATTAACTATCAATACGGTTAACCATACAGCTAATTTTTCCATTTTATTGAGCAGCCAATAGATGGATCGAAATCCTTTTCTATTTTTTCCCCTCCCAAAACCTTTCTTACATTATTTTCCATGACAGAAACTTTCGGAGTCATTTCAGGCTCTGAAGCATCATTAATTCTACCATGAAATACTAGTCTGCGTTCTTCATTAAAAAGAAAAGGATCAGGCGTACACACTGCCCCATATGCCTTTGCAGTTCCTTGTGTATCGTCAATTAGATATGGGAAATTTAGTTTACATTCTCTTGCAAATTTTATCATATTATCAAAACCTTCTCCCTCATAATTAGGATCATTGCTATTGATACCTACTACTTGTAATTCAGATGTTTTGAACATGGATTGCAAATTGACAATGTCACCAATTCTTGCCCTAACATAAGGACAGTGATTACATATAAAAACTACTAGCAATGAGTTACTGCTGTTGAAGTCTTTGAGAGAATATATTTTGTTATCTACGCCTTTTAATTTAAAATCTGGTGATTTTTCGCCTGTTTTTAGAACCTGACTTGAAATAGTCTTTACCATATTAGCTTTTGAGACAATGGATATTAAAAATTGTGCGGTTTTCTAAATACAAATCGCCTAATGAATACTAACTACAAAACCGTATGAGACACACACAAATATATAAAACAAAATGAAATAACATACGTGTACAAATCCTAGAAAGTCTTGTTTAGGATATTATGCTTTTTATACACACAATTTATCTTATTTAGAAGTAACTAAATTATGCAATATTATTACAATATAGTACTAAGCCATACAAAGTACTATCAATTCCCTGTGCAGATTTTTTCTCACTACTACAACAGATTCAATGAATTGGTTTTGCCTTGGATTGGAGTGTTTCCAAAATGACTATTATTCTTGATAGGATCAGGCATTATGCTCATATTACCATCACTTGATAGTTTTATAACAATTGGAATGTTACTTACTGGTCCTTCCTTTATAGATATGGTAGTGGTCCCATAATACGCACGAGTGCTTGATTTTTCTGCTACCTTGAAGTCAGCGACCACAAGATACGACTATTCATGATGCAAGGATAGGTCATTTAATTGTCTACAGATAATCAGAAAGTGACTTTTGCTCTGAGGAAATATTAGCATTATCTGTTTGAACTAGCTTATCGTATTTTCTCTTAGCTTCTTGCCAATTTATGGAAGGAAAACCTATCATCTTTCTGAATATATTAGCAGTTTCCGGACCAAAGCCAGCATAGTGGTTATTAGCTGATATTATTGCAAGATTGATACTTCTTCCTCTTGCTCCTCTTTGGTATTTTCTATTTAATTATTATATTTTCATTCATATTATGGTGATGCCTACATTGATTATTATTTGTATATATATATATTAACTAATCTAAAATTTTCACGATAGGCATTATCATCAGTGAACCTATCAGCTTTATTCTCATCATCTTCGAAATTTTCACTATATGCGTCAGTGAACCTCTCTTTTTCGTACTGAGTGTCAGTTAGATAATTTTCTTCTTCTGCTATCTGTTCTTCTGCTATCTGTTGTTCTTGATTATTGCAATTACTCTTATTCTCCTCTGCGATTTGCGCAGCACGCAAAGAGTAAAAGGCTAATGCTGACTTGCCTATATCAGGAAATGAACTAACTTTTAATCCCAAGTCATCTTGACACTCTTGAATAATACGTGCATAGTGCTCCTTTTTATCATCCTCTCCTTTATTCTTGGCTATGACATATCCTTTCCAAGCTTTGTGCAAAGCGCGCTAATAATTTTGACCTACCTGTATTAACCATATAATCTTGTTTTTTCCTTGATTTGTAGTAGGTACGAAGAGCGAATAGGTCATATCTTCCACGTCGGTTAAATTTGTGATATTTCATTGTGAATAGTTTTGCTTGAGTGTTGGTACTCCATTAGTTTTTGGAGTTTAAAAATTTTTTCGCACGAGTAATACTATGAGAAGTATGTGAGGTATTTTGAGTAATCTTTTGATAAGTACTTGACAAACCATTGTCTAACCATGCTGCATCAATACCTTTAGTCCAGTATACACACGCTTGTGAATATTTGCATACAAGACACGATGTAGCAGTGGGTCTATAACGATGCTCTCTACTATAGCGATTGAAACTATTCAGGGTTCTTAGTGTTCCTCAGGTATATAATAGTCATTAATAACACTCTCTTTTATTTTCACTAAACGTCCTCCGGCATTTTTTTCATACCTTTTATTGTCATCGTCAGAAGGGTAGTAATCAATTCTGCCATCTGTAAGAGGTTTATTAGGTATGAATTTAATTTGTGGATATGGTTTGTCCAAGCCAGTTCCGACAGCCATATCAAGTTCAAATTTTTCAATATATCTTACGGCGAAAAACCCTAAGTCTGCTGCCTCGTCCATAGTTATGTTTTCATGCCAATGTTTCTTCAGATAAATTGCAGGGAATGGCGAGCCTGAACCTATTGCCTTATATCTCTTAATATATTCTGGTCTACCATCTTGATAAAAATACATTACCTTAGAATCTACACTGGTACTGATTCCTACTAACACATCAAAATTGTAATGACTTCCATAGTGCGCATCTAATGAACGCATTATATTTCTTATTCTTATGGTCAGTTCGTCTACTCTAATTCCATGTTGTTTATTTTGCGTTTCAACACCGTATTCTCTTAGGTGTGCCCTAAAATCTTCGAATGGTTCTCTATTTCCAGCAAAAGCAGTTAATACTCCCCTTAACTCACCAGTGATTTTATAATCATAATCAAAATTGCTCCCACCATTTATTATGAATTTTGTATCTGCAACTAAGATGACTCCATCAATACAGTTCACAGCTAATGCGTAGGGAATGGCCTTAAGTACCTGCAGTTAGATATAGAAGGATAAATGGATTGTCCACTTTGTAAAGACAACAAGGTAGTAGCTACTGACTCAAAAGATAAGGCGGGTTTTGAATACCGTTGTCTTAAATGTGGTCATAGATGGTCAACTTAGAAGGGCACTGATAATAGCAGTGAGCGAATACAATGATCCCATCAAACCTTTACCTTTTTGCAAAATGTATTTCACAGCAATGACAGTAGTTTTATCACCGGTATTGAACTATTCGTAGATGGGGGTGCGGCACAAATCTAAGTAAGTGATCTTGTACAAATAATAATATATCATCCTACTACTAGCTGTAGTTTACTTGGTAGTGTTTCTGAAGAATTTGAGTAGCTGATCTGCTAGAAAATCTGGCCGCTCTTCTGGGATCCAATGTCCAGAGAGAGGAACTATGCCACCACGTACATCTGTAGCAAGTAACCTCATTGAATCTAATGCCGCTGTGCCAAAACTATACTGTCCACCAAGAGCTAAAACAGGCATCGGAAGTTTAACCTTAGAATAATCTTTAATCTGTTCTGCACTTATTGGAAACGCTCTATAGTACTCAAAGCCGGCTCGCATTCCACCTGGAGCAGAATAGTGACTGACAAATTCGTCTATATCCTCTTTTGTGATAGCATCAGGATTATATGAATAATTTCTATAGAACCAAGTAAGGTATTCTCTTTCTTTTCCTTCAACAAGTGTTTCTGGTATATCCCGTACCATATGAAATGGAACGTGCCATAAACGCGTTGAGTATATCGCTGAACCTAATCCTGTAATCGGAACATCGAGAATAACCAAGCTCTTAACCTCACTGGGATGAGCAGCAGCATACGAAAATGCTACTGGTGCACCGACATCATGGCCAACTATAAATATGTTATTAAAGCCTAGCTGTGCAACTAACTGATGTATGTCTTCTGCTACAGTCTTGCCATCATATCCTGTAACTGGCTTTGAAGAGTCTCCAAGCCCTCTTAGATCAGGTGCGACTACAGTATAATTCTTCGCCAGTGCAGGCATAATATGTCTCCACTCATACCATGTTTGTGGCCATCCATGCAGCAAGACTATTGGATCGCCATGACCACCTATTACGTAGTGAAGTTGAATACCGTTAACAGATGTCATATGATGCGAAAAGGTCACATTATCAATATCAAAAGAAATGTCTTTTGGAACAAGAGGTTGTTCTTGTGGTTGTTGTCGTTGTGCTATTGCAGTATGATTTTGGTTTAATATTAGTGAGCTAACAAATAAAATGCCGGTTGCAACGATAAGAATCGTATGAAACATTGCTGTCATATAAAATGAAAGATGAAATGAAGAGTTATCTTTCTCATTCATTACAAAATCTAATTATTGGTAGGTAATAAAGATAGTAGTAATTCTGAATTAACCTGCAAAGAATGAGCTTATTGAGTTAGGAGCACTTACTGTCAAATACTGACACAAGTCTTGGGGACAGCTCAGCTGAGGTTATAATCAAAAAACTCGATTTATTGTTATTTCCCCAGTTTCCTGCTCTTGCCTTTCCTCACCTACTTTGTCAGACATTTCATCATAATCAGGTTCTTTTGATTCTTCTTTATCACCTTCAGTAGATGATTTTAGATTCTCTTTGGTCTTAGAAGATACAAACCTGATAGCATCATTTACTACAGTAGCATTAGTAAGTAAATCAAGCTTCATCGAATAGCACTCTTTAGCTAATGATAATGCTTGTATCTTTTCTCTATTATCTACTGTATTTTGTGCTGTATTCCATGCTTCT
>JBJMFM010000312.1:0-3927 GCA_045808425.1 Nitrososphaeraceae archaeon
TATCATCATAATGCATAAAGAAATTTTGTTTGGAAGATGCCTTATTACTGCTTCATGGAGTATTCTGATTATTCTTTTAATGTTCTTAGATTTGTGTCATACTGCCGCATTCGCCGCGCCTTCCATATTAGGAGATTCTCGCCTAAAGGTTGATTCAGTAGCCAGTGGGCTATCTTCCCCTACAAGCATGGCATTTATAGATGATAAGAATATTAATACTGTCTACAGTCTATTATTTATCATGGTTATAGAATTTTAGTCTAGAGTTTATTTCAATAATCATACACTCTAGCAATAGGAATTTATTCAAAAATACCTAATAAGAGGCATAAAATTGGATAGCGAAAAGGATATCAAAAAGGAGGCTAAGCAATTGGCAAAAGAGAATAACTGGGATAAGCTTATGCATTATTATATCTACGTACCAAATACGAAAGTGAGAATAGTACCGAAGAGGCCGCCATTGCTAGTAAACTCATATCTGAGGAAGAAGCTAATGAAATCAGAGAATATGATGGTACATAATCTATAGGTAATGCTACCTCCGAATAATATACTATATGCTACACATGCAAGAAGAAGAAAAAGATGCAAACTACATACCGCCTAACATTTCCTCTCAATGATAAGGTAATACCATTTGTACCAGATGAATCTGCATTTAGATGTATACTTCTGGAGATGGATAAAACTTTTCAAGAAAACATATCAAAATAGATACAAGAATACATATCCTTTCTTCATGTCTAGAACCAGAACACCGATAAAATGCTACAATACTTACAAAAACAAATTCCTTGAGATAGTTTGCTAATCCAAAGGATGATTCTTAAATGTTGTATTTTCTTGTGTGTTTATAATTTATGTGCCACCGAAAAATAGGAAGTTGATGCTTTTTTAGCCACAGGCACCACAGACACCAGAATTAGAAGCAGCTGGTATCAGAATGCCGACCGCTTATTTTTCTTTAAATCCTAATATTAGCAACGAACATGTCAATTAAAACCAAAGTGCATTGAAAGAGACTAATAAAAAAGAAAATTGCATAACATTATAATCTGCTAGGACAGCTTTTCAATTATGTTAGCTGCTTCATCCGTTGAAAATGCCTTAAGTGTTTCAGTATGTACATTGCCTAGGCTTCCAGTAATGTACAACACTGATGCTATTGCCTCATCATTTGGAGCTTCAACTATTGCTACAAAGTCATATCTTCCGATAGTATAATACATAGTCCAAGAGATTTACCACCTGCTTTTTCTATTGCACCTTCAAATGATTTAGCTCGTTTTACAGTATCTTTCACATTTTTTATTCCCTGGTCTGTCCAATTCATAAGTACGATATAACTTGCCATTGTTATTATTCAACAACTAGGGAAGTACGCATGAGTATATATAGATACATCATGTTTGTTGGAATGAATATGCTATTTCTTTAGCATTTTCAAGAATTAGAACGGTTAGAATGCCAAAGCTCGCTGCTGCGCCGTATTATTAGCCCCCAGTAGAATCAGGACTAAACCATCATTGATGCCTTCAAACAACTTGAAGGTCTCTTGAGATTGAGATACTACATATACAAAAATAGGAGTGGCAGATAACTTCGTAGCTAGTACCTCTCATCTCATCTGCTAATAGTACTAGTAAAATCGCAATATGATGGATATGATGTTCTCGTATGAGACTAATGTTATCCGTGTTTTCTAGTAGACTATCAATTTTTGGTGCTATATTAGACTTTCAGAAGAAATTATTCTTGTCTATTTGGGTATCATATATATCATTTATATGAGACCCTAATCTTGACCCAATTACATGAATTCTAAGAAGACTTCCTTAACTTTAGGAATGGCTACAGCGTTAACATTAGGTATAGCAATTATGTTTGCTTCGCCATTATCTGCAACTACAAATATGGGCGGTGGTATGATGATGTCTCCACCATCATCATCATATTCATCACCACAGCAGCAGCCTAGCGGAATGCTCGGTCAAAGCAACATCATACAACCAGGACTATATGCAAGTGGGACAATTGCAAGTTTACAAAATGATAAGGATGGAAAACCTGCATGGATTGTTTCTGGTATATGGAAAGGTAGTTTAACAAATATGACCTCTGCTGGGATGATGTCATCGTCTAGTGCAAACGGCACAACTAGCCAAAAGAATCTTCCAACTGCAACGTTTAACGCAGTATTTGAAATGGTGATGCTAAATGGAAGCGCATTGCACAAACATCAGATATCCAACTTTACATTGACAGGTATGCCCATGCCAAATGAAAAAACTGTTGTATACAATGGAACTGCCACAATAACTATGAAAGAAGGGCCGGTTAATGATGTGCCTCTAAGTATCAGAACACTAAATGACAACGTAATAAGCATTTGGGTAGACCCAGCAAAGACAATGAATCATTTTGGTAACACGCCAATATACGGCACTATTACACAAGAGGTTCTTGTAAGAAAGTAGAAAGAAATACATTCTACCTGCATTTTTTCTCTCTTTTTTATGCAATCTTATATCATACTTACTGAAGCTTTTCATTGTCAATAGTTTGTGATGACGTTGAGTTTGACGAATTCGTATGTTAGAGTCATAGAATTCTATTCAAATTCACTTTTGTAGCTTCTGTACGTGTTGTAATACTGCTTGCTTACCTTTTGGAAATAATACCAATTATTGGGTTTGGTTCATTGCGTACATGGGCATTGGTTTAGCTATCTCATTCATAGTGCCATTTCCAATATCAATTGTTATGGCTTTCCTCGTCTTCATCTTACTTAACACACTTAGAATGCATATTGCGTTAAAAAGACAGGGAATGTTAGGTGGACTTAAAGATTTGTATAAATCCATGAGCTCATCATTAGGCGGCAGCAGGAACAATAGCGATGGCATGGGGTACTCTCCAACCAAATTCTATTGTATGAATTGTGAATTCGAGCATAAAGAAAATACATGTCCAAAATGTGGCTCAAAAGCTGTAAAAGTAGGATAATAGTAGTAAAGTAAATAAAAAAATGAGCTATACGAAGTAATGAGGACTAGCAGCAGCAACAGCTATACATATTTTGTATATATTGTAGAATTTTTCACAATGCACAATCTCAAAAATCACAATCGATGGATATGATATATGTGATGTTCTTTTATGGTAGTGTTGTTAAACGTTTGGAAATTATACTCTTCGTATCCGTATTTTCTGGTAGGCTGTCAATTTTTGATGCTGTATCAAACTTTGAGAAGAAATTAATCTTGTCTTGTTTATTTGAGTATCATATCTATCATATACATTAGATAGCATTGCTAAGACAATCCACAACCGGCTAATGGACTAGTTATTAGAATGCCTTGTAAAGGAATATGTATACGCTATAAAACCTCTGGTCGTTAAGCTGCTGGGAATAAACGTTGTCACGAATGTAACTTATTCATAAAGTAGGACGGTATCTTGTGCCCATGCTGTGGGTACAAATTAAGAAGAAGGCCAAGAAATTTCAGTAAGATAAAACTAAGAGAAAAAAGTGCTATAGAAGAAACTCAAAGAATAAAAATATTATGTTATCCATATAGTGTATGAAGAGTGTGTCGCTATGTGGCTACTACTTCATAAGAATAATGCTATTTGTTTGGTAAAGTCTAACGCTTGGGCACTTATTAATTTTTATGGAAAAATAGTGAGTGCATATCAGCAAAACAATGAACAAAAATAATACTATCTTTATGTTTTTATTTTTAATAATTGGAATAGGCTTACTTTCGTTATCTGTATCGACAATAATGACAAATCCACAAGCATCTTCTTCTGGTTCCACTTCTGGTGGAAGCACCAGTGGTAGCGGTAGCAGCTACACTGGCGGTAGCGAAAGAAAAGGCAACAATGGTAAAGACCAAAAGCAAAAAGGCAAACTGATAA
>JBJMFM010000313.1:0-12002 GCA_045808425.1 Nitrososphaeraceae archaeon
CATTACGAAGAATGGGTATATCTGGAACAACAACAATGTTCGGTAACAGTTCATTAAGCTACTATTGTATGAGCTGCGGAACAAAACATAACCAGGCTGCTTGTCCTAAATGCGGTTCTAAGATGAAAAGAGTCGGCTCTTAATCTAATCAACCAATGATAGTAACAGCAATTGTAAGTACCACTCGCTTTTTAAGCAGGCAGTTATTTTATTTTTTCAATAATATCATACATTCGCTTGTAAGATAGTTGTAGATTTTGTTGTCTTTGAAGAATTGTTTTTGTGTTCACATATTTTGTTCCTAGCTCAACATCATTATTCTCAAAGATCATCTTTGCGACTTTATTTGCTTCTTTCAGGTAGCTATGAATATACTTTTTGACAGATCGATTTTCAATTAATAGATCTATAACCAAAGCTGGCTGTTCAGTCAATATACTTGTTACCAGGAGTGATTGCATTTCAAAGCTAGTACCGGCGACTTCGCTTAGGTATGAAAAATCATGCTTTGATAGAAAATTTGCAAATATTATATTTACATAATGAGTCAATCCCAGTACTATTGCTATAAGTTTGTCATGGATATTAGAGTTAGGAACAACTGTAATTATTGCTCCCTCAAATAGATTATTTAAGATTTTTAATTCATTTTCTTCATTGCTTACTGGTATTAATAAAATCTTCATTTGTTTTAGGTCTCTCCTACCAGGTCCAAACATAGGATGTATGCATAGAGGTATCATATCAGTTGGAATTCTTTTAAGTGCCCTAAACGATCGGTACTTTACTGATGATATCTCAGCGAGTATTGCTCCTGATTTCATTTTTGAAGAACATTCTTCAATTGTTTGAGGGGTGTTTTTTACTGGAACACAAACTAATACCAAATCTGCAGCTTCTACACACTCGCTAATATTTTTGCAAATTATTGTATTATTAGAAGGTTTTAGAGAGGTTGGCCTAATATCATAGAGTGAAAGTATTTTATCTTTTTTTTTGAAATATTTTGAAAACCAATAACCCATGTCTCCTCCGGCACCAATAATTGCTATTTTCTTTGTCATGCTGTATTATCCTAGTAACATGGCAGCTTCTAGCCTATCCAATCCTTCCTGCAAAACATCCTCTGGTTGACACCCAGAAATTCTAATAAATCTTCGATAGGAATCTCCGAATCCACTTCCTGGGGCTACAGCTACACCTAAATCAAGTAGTCTTTCTACTACTGTAATATCATCATCTTCTATCCCATTTTTGAATTTTGGGTAAACATACATTGCTCCTTCAGGTTCTTTGAACCTGAAGGATATCTTTCGTAATCTATTGCATATTAAATCTAGTCTCTTCTTCATTTTCTTTTGATTTTGAGAAGGATTATTACCGCCTTCTAATGCTGCGAGAGCAGAATACTGCATAGGCTCCGCAACACTAGTGAGTGCAGTTGCCTGAACCTTTGCCATCTTATCAACAATATCTTTATTAGCAATTGCATAACCCACTCTAAAGCCTGTCATAGCATGACCTTTTGAAAAAGATGAGATCATGATGCTTTTGTCATAACCGTATTCTAAAATACTCTTGAAGCCATTGAATGCATAATCAGAGTAAACTTCATCGCTGAGTATATACATATTATTATTATCTTTAGCCAAAGAAACTACTTTCTCTATTGTCTTCTCATCAAGTACCCTTCCTGTAGGATTATTTGGATAATTTATAATGATCATTTTTGTGCTTGTGTTTATCATGCTAGCAAGAGTTTCCACATCAGGGATCCATTGCTGCTCTAGTGTAGTCTTTAGAAAATTGATTTTAGCCCCTGTGAAATCAGCACATTCTCTGTAGGCAGGCCAAGCTGGTTCTATCGATATCACTTCATCTCCCATTTTTAGCAATGAGGCAAACGCGCTAAAAACTGCAAATCTTGCTCCTGGTGTAACTATTACTTGATCCTCTCTTGTACCATTCTGAACTTTATTTGCTAGTGCTTGACGTAGTTTTAGAATCCCTTTCGTTTCTGTATAATGATAGTGGCTAGATTCGTAAGATTTAATCAAAGCACTTTTTACATTCCTTGGTGGCGGATAGTCTGGCTCTCCAACCTCCATATGGATAATTTTTTTTCCTGTGGCTTCAAGTTGTTTAGCCTTCATAAAAATACCTAAATGTGTCTGTCTCGGGGTTGTACTATACTGTTGATGTTGCTGTAATTTAACAGATTCAGCTAATATGATATTAAGAAGCTTTCCCGAGAATTCGACATCCATTCCAATTTCTTTTGCTAACTTTGAAACTGAATTGCGTATATCTTGTTCAGCTCTTTCATCCATGACATTAACATTGAGTTTGATTTTAATCTCTCCAATACGCTTTGAAATTTGCATCCTATTATGGACTTGATATATGATTTTTTCTGTTATGTCACGTATTTCCAAACGTAATCGGTTTATTTCTTCTTCTCCTTCTTCTCCATTTTTTTTTGCTATTTCAAATCACTTCTTTAATGTGGAGTGTATAAATCCGCCTCTAAGTGCATGATCAGCTAAAACCATCGATACAACAGATTCTACTACAGGCGGTGCTCTAGGTACTACACAAGGATCGTGTCTTCCTGGAACGTTTAAGGCAACCTGTGAACCTGTAAACAAATCGATTGTTTCTTGAGTTTTTGCTATGGATGCAGCAGGTTTGAATCCGATCCTGATAACGATAGGCATACCACTTGACAGTCCACCCAAGATTCCGCCAGAATTGTTTGTCTTGGTTACTATTTTTCCATTTTGTTTAACATATAGATCATTATTTTCCGACCCTCTTAATTTAGAGCCTTTGAAACCCGAACCAAATTCAACTGCCTTTACAGCTGGAATGCTGAAAAGTGCCTTACTCAGATCGGATTCTAAAGAACCAAATATTGGTTCGCCAAACCCGATCGGTAATCCTATGCTGACAGATTCTATAATACCTCCCAAAGAATCACCATCTCTTCTGGCGTCCATAATTGCTGATTTCATCCTTCCGGCTGTTTCAATATCAGGACATCTTACTTCGTTAGTATATCTCTCCTTCTTTGCTTTTTCAAAGGAAATTTCTTCAGACTTGATGTCCCCAATTTGGACAGTATATGCGGCTGTTTCTATTCCAATCGAATGTTTTAGCAATTTCTGACCAATTGCTCCAGCCATTACAAGTGTAGCAGTTAGTCTACCTGAAAACCTTCCGCTACCCCTATGGTCTGCAAAGCCACCGTATTTTATCATTGCAGGATAATCTGAATGTCCTGGTCTTGGCTTTGTCTTGATCAAATCATAAGGTCGTGGATCTGAGTCTTTGTTCCATACTACCATACAAATAGGGGCGCCCGTAGTAAATCCATTAAAAACACCAGAAATGATTTCAACCCTGTCATCTTCTTTCCTCTGTGTGCTAATCACAGATTGCCCAGGTTTTCTCAGGTTGAGCAGTGATTGAATATCTGATTCCTCAAGAGGTAGACCTGCCGGACAGCCGTCAACGACCATTCCAATACATTTGCCATGACTTTCGCCAAAACTCATAGCTACAAAGCGTTCCCCAAGTATATTTCCCACCATGTTGTATATAGTGCAGCCATTAGGGTTATTCTATATATTGGCTTTTTGGCTACAGTGAATTAGATATCTATAATACATATAATATCTCCAAGTTTAGCCTAGGATTGATCAAAATATATACAGTGTTGAAAATTCTTTGCTAAAACCAATGACTAATAACAATCAATCAATCAAACAATCAATCAATCAAACAAATAAAATTCATTACAATGAACTAGTCCTCCAAGCGAACTACTCAAATTCGAATATGCATCATTAAACTCGCTTGTAATTTTAGTAAAAGAATATCCCTAAAAACTTGATTCGATACTTCAATAAGCAGAATTTTTATTCTCTGTCTGGCATTGATCTTATAACTGCATGTAATTTTCTCATATCTTCTATGAAGTTTGGATATGATACATCAACAGACTCTGCGCCTGTTACACTTGACTTTTCTGTTAGCATTGATGCAATAGTAAATGCCATGAATAGTCTATGATCATTAAATGATTCAAGGGAGGCATTCTTTAAGACCTTTGGTGGGGTTATCAATATCTCATCATTTTGCTGCTTTATAACCGCGCCTAGTTTGGCTAACTCAGAAGAAATATTTGCTACTCTATCTGACTCTTTCAGCCTTGCATGAGCGATGCCAGATATCCTAACTTGAGACCTGGCTTTTAATGCCAATATAGAAACTACTGGCAAAAGGTCAGGACTATCAGTAAGATCGAAATGTCCTCCCTCCAGAGCCTCACAACTACTAACGACTACTTCGCCTTTTTCTTTGTCGACATTGATTTTACCTCCCATCGTTCTAATAATGTCTATTATATGTGAATCACCTTGAGGTAGTTTAAAATTCAGGCCTTGTACAGTAAGACCATCTCCAGCTAGAACGCCTGCAGAAAGAATTAATGCAGCAGTTGAAAAGTCGCCGGGTATGTTAAAGACTGTTGGGCTATATTCCATATTTTCAATATGGTACTCTGAATAATTTGGTTCGTGATCTATTGTGGCTCCAAATGCTTTCATAGTTGCCAGCGTAGATTCAATATATGGTTTTGATACTTGGTCTCCATTAATCTTTATTATCACGTTAGAATATGCATATATGCATGAAATCAATAGAGCAGATATAAACTGGCTTGAAATACTTCCATCAACTACAGTTACTCCTCCTCTAATTCCACCACCTTTTACTATGAGCGGTGCAAGGCCATTTATTTTAGTAGAATAACATTTAACTCCCAGCTGAATAAGTGCATCCAATATTGGCTGCATTGGTCTTCTCCTAAGGCTTTCATCACCTGTGATGACTGTGAATCCTTTTCTAACCAACGAAGACATGGCAGTTACTAATCGAAGTGTGGTACCGGAATTTTCTACATTGAGGACATTTTCAGGAGTCTCAAGCATAGATTTACCTTCGATATAAAGTTCGCCCTTTTCATTTTTAATAATATTTGCGCCTAACGACGTGCAGGCAGTGAGAGTAGCAAGTGTGTCCCTTGCAAGCAACACATTTCTTATAACAGAGTTTCCGTTAGTTAATGATCCAATAGCCATTGCTCTATGACTATAACTTTTACTTGGAGGACATCTTATAATACCTTTGATAACTGACTTTTTTATTTGAATAATATCAACCAACTATTTCTTCTACACTTGCCTTCTGATTGTTAATCTTGGAAACCAATATGTCGCCATTAAATTTTGCAAAGGTCGACTTAATATTCTCAATCTGATCCTTGTATGCCACTGCTGCTATAGATGGCCCGTTTCCAGACAACGTGGCCCCTAATGCACCATTTTTCAGAGCTGCTAATATGGGCTCATATTTCATAGATAATGCTATTGAAGCAAGGACACCATTTAATTTCATAGCTTTCCAATATTTGCCACGCTCTGCTAACTTAAATGCATCTATGAAGAGATCCGACATTATAGTTAATTTATTTATGTTGTTCCTTCTTCTTGATGGTTCATTAGGAAGGAGAATTATTGCATGGAGATCATCTGGAGCCTCTTCTCTTCGGATTAACCTATGAGCATAGTTGTCAGTTAACACGAAACCACCAAAGTAACATGCAGTTGCGTCATCATATGCACCGGTAATTGTTACATGTGAGTCTAGAGAAGCTTGCACAGCGATCTCTAAAACTGTGTAATCATCAACATTTGGATTAACCAGCTTACAACATGCAAGAGCAAGAGCATTAGATACTGAACTTGAGCTTTTTAATCCATACCCCCAAGGAATTTCAGATTCTATACATATGGATACTAAATTATTTTCCATTACATCCTTGGGAATGGTACTGTATACTATATTACTGACCAGTTCATTATCCATTCTTCTTGTTTGAAACCGAATACCTTGTCCCCCCTCCTCCAATTGTATCTCTACTGTCACCTTCAATGAAATCCCTAATGCCGAGCCCTTGCCCGTTGCGATTGCATTGACTATAGAAATAGCTCCATGCGTGGTAGCTCGAACTTTTCTGTTCATACAGGTTCTCCAAAGAATCCGAAAAGGGCTTTTTTCATGGTGTTCCTTGGAGCATTCATTCCAGTCCAAATTTCAAATGCTTTTGCTCCCTGTTCTATTAGCATCTCATAACCATACACTATTTGCGCTTGTGCATATTTTGCCTCCTCAAGCAACCTAGTGGTTACGGGTTTGTATACAACATCATAAACAATGCTATCCTTGCTTATGTGTTCATGGTCTATAATGCTATCTTCGTTATTATTTGTTCCAGTGGGAATTGTGTTAATGATTAGATGGGATTTGGCAGCAACATTCTGTATATCATTATCAATGTTTACGCTATCACATTGTAGACCAAGGCCTGCACCTATATCTGCAAGGCCTCTTGCGGTTTTCTGATTTCTACTTGCAATTATTATTTTAGAAATGTTACTCTCTTCTGAAAGAGCAGCAATTACAGCCCCAGCTGCACCACCTGATCCTAACAGAAGAATTGTCATTCCGTTAAAGCGTATTTTCCGCCTATGTAATGGTTCGATAAAACCGTAGACATCTGTGTTATAAGCTTTGAAGGTTCCTTGTACATTATGTACAGTATTTACAGCATGCGCCTTCTGAGCAGTTAAATCAAGCTCGTCTACATACTTGATTATATCTATTTTGTGTGGCATTGTCACATTGAAGCCTGCAATGTTAATAGAACGAAGTGAACATACAGATTCTTTTAATTCCTCTTTCGAAACCCTAAATGCAATATACGTACAGTTCAAATGCATTGAGTTAAATGCTGCATTTTGCATTGCAGGCGATAAGGAATGTTGAACCGGATCACCAATGATACAATATGTTTTGATTTGGGTTTGCATATATTTATTTGGCTAAAGAAAATCAATTGATTTTATCGTATATATTCCTCATTTGCTTGATCGTAAGTTGACCTGGCGCTATACTCTTTTCCAATGCCGCATAGGTAAATGGTGATCTTCCAATTATTGGGCACATTATCCTGGATATTATTCCTGCCTCGCCCATGGAGAATGCTATTAAGTTCGACTCGGTAGCATTTTCATACAAGTCAAGTATTCGTAAAGCATCTATAATATTTATGGCGGTAGTGACTATCTTGATATGATTGCTATAGATTCTCATTTTTTTGAGCATGTCTGTTAGCTGAGCTTTTGGAGGAGTCTTCTCAAAGTCATGCCAAGAAACTAAGGTCGGAATCTTTTGCTTTTTGAGATAATTGGCTAAATCGTCATTATCTTTGATAGTGTTATACTCAATGTCGACTAACATTGGTTTTGCAATTGACAATTTCTCTAACCACATCATTCTATCGTTGTTGTCTCCTTTAAATTTGCCACCTTCTGTAGATGTTCTTAAAGTAAATATTGCTTTTTCTCTAACGTTCTCAGCAATTTTCAATGTCTGTTCCATGTCTGACAGGTTTAAAAAATCAAAGCGAATTTCTATGTAGTTTGCGCCGTATGAAAATGCCTTGTTAATTTTCTCCCTGAGGTTTTCCGGGTTTTCTGCAGCTATAGATACACATATGTTAATCAATCATTTCTTATCTTCCACATTGGCAAATTAACCTTTTTGATATGGCATTGCTACCTATAGAAATGGTATATATAAATTCTACAATCACATAGACAAAGATAGGTTATTGATTGAAATAAGGGCATTAGAATTGGGCTCGAGGACAAATAAGTGATTTAGTGAATAGGGAGAGGTAAGAGAAGAGAAGCAAAGTCAAACAATAGCGAAATAATAAAGTATAGTACCTATAACGTGAATAATATTCATCAATATATGTGGTCATAGATTCTCCTCAGAAAAATTCTCATGTAAGGACATGGATAAAAATGAGGGTCCGGAATGGACATGTCTTTTACGCCCGTTAAGATGTTTATAAACTGGTTCTATCCTACACCTGCGGGAGGATGACTCGATGAGCCGTGCTCCATTTTTTGGTGGGCATTTAATGCTTCGGTACTATCAAAAACCCTTCCACAGATACTGCAGCGAAGGTGTTTTGGAGATTTGGTGTTAGATGAAGTTGCAGTAGCCATAGCCTACACCATTATTATGGAGACAACATATAATTAAACATGACAAGATATTAAAGATGAAAACAATGATGAGATGGAATTTTTTTCCAGTTTGCAATCAGAGCTTCAGATCTTATGTGTAACGGTTCACCAGTAATTCTTGATCTTGCTAGATTGACGTATTCTTTAACTATATCTATCCCTACATAATGTCTCTTAAAATGAAATGCTACCTTGGTGGTTTGTCCGCTTCCATTGAAAGGATCGAGTACAATATCACCTTTATATGAATAAAGTTTCATGAGCCGATGTGGAATCTCTTCTGGAAAAGGACATGGATGTTGAATAAATCCTGGGGGCACTGGCGCAATATGCCAAACAGAGTTTGCAATCTCTTTTGTCCACTCTTCATGTCTTGCAGGAAGGGTTTCTCTACGTCTGCTTCTACCGCTGTTCACATCTCCTTTTCTCAATACAAGGATGAATTCATGCATTATATTTGCCCTGTAATATTTTGGATAGGGATTGATTACAAATGAACCATATCTGTTTGTTCCGCCAGTCACTTTATGCCAAATAATTTCTTCATGCAAATTCCAGTTACCGAATGGTTTGACAAGCTTTGATAGCAACAAATGTGGCAATGGCTGAAGAGTTCCATTGACAATCTCATTGCCAATAACTATACAACAGTATCCTCCCTGTTTTGTTATCCTAAAGACTTTGTCATTAAATACATCAGCCATCTCATATAGATATTCAGTAGTACCAGTTTTAGTTCTCCCGCGATAATATCCTTCATTTCCAGAGACATGCATGTCATAATCAATAGCGTTTCCATATGGTGGTGAAGTGACAGTCAGTTGAATTGTATTAGACGGAATTCTTGACAATATTTCTTTACAATTACCAATTATTACTTCATCAATGATATTCTGTTGAATCAGCATCAGCTGAATGTATTATTATCTTTCTCCATATTCCGAATACTTTAAAATAATCAACTTTATGATAAACAAAAATCATTTGATGATAGGCAATTAATTACATCATATCATTTTTCTATTATAAATTCATTAACTTCAAGTCCAAAGTGCCGACCAGATGGAGGCTTGACATAAGCAAGGATTTCATCTCCTACTTTGGCCTCTGTTATTGGCATTAATTTACCATTTGGTGTCATGAATCTTATAGTTTCTGCATTTTGCAAGATAGCAGTACCAATTTCATTCTCAACTTGTGCCTTGATTAACCTTAATGGTCGTGTTTCAATTTTTGATCTTCCTACTGTTACACGCCTTGAGATGCCATCTTTATTTACTATTAATACCTCTGTGCCGGATTCAATTTCAGAAAGGTACTTAGTATTGCCATCTGGTGTTATTGTATAGCAATATACTGCACCGGCATTTACCCTGAATGGTCTAGGAGAGGTAAAAGATGATCCAAAGGATTCGTTATGAATAAGAAGCATGAAATTAGATCTTGTCCCTATTAACATACCTTCTCCAGCCTTAAGTATTGATACTGTATCAATGCAGACTCTTTCTCCACTTCCAACATCCTTTATATCTAAAATTTTAGCTGGTTTGATTGGAAACATTTTGGTTTCGAGATATTGTCTTGATTCATTGACTTCATCCACATTATTTGCTGATAATATGACACCATCAACTCCTAATTCTAACACTCCAAACATAGTCCTTACCTCATTTGCATTTTTGGCAGTCGCATACACCTTAATCCTGGACTTGTGAAGCTTAGCAATAATATTTTCTAGAGGAATAATCTTCCAATCAGATGTTTCTACCACAACTATCTGTGAACCTGCTTCAGCTGCTTGTACAATTTCGTCTACATCTTCATTGCCTGAGACCTTTTTGTAGTATGCTAATACTTTGCCTGGCGCCATATTTTTCTCTAATTCATCGATTGTCCTACAGATAGTTATATTAGCATCTTCAGATTCATAAATGGTTTTGAAGTTCCTTTTGGACACTAATTTTGGATCTATATTTAGAAATGTGATATTATGCTTTAATTTGGCTAAGAAATTGTCCAAATAAGACTCTGAAACCATTGGCCTAATTATTAGGTCTTTACTTAATGCTGTCAAGATTAGTTAATGCCTCTCTTGGAGTCTCTCCGTACAAAATGATACTTCTTAATGCATGTACAATTGCAGGAGGATTTTTATGCTGGAAAATATTGCGGCCAAATGTAACGCCTATTGCACCTGCTTCCATTGCTCCAAAACACATTTCAATGATTTCCTTATCCGTGTTAGCCTTTGGGCCTCCTGCTATTACGATAGGCACAGGACAGCTTTTTATAACTCTTTTAAATGAACTAGCGTCTCCTGTGTATACTGATTTGACTATATCAGCTCCTGCCTCAGCGCCAATTCTTGCTGCATGAGCTACAATTTCCGGATCATACTGATTCTTAATGTTTTCACCACGTGGATACATCATTGCCACCAATGGCATACTCCATTCATCACATTTATCAGAAATCAATCCCAATTTATACAACATCTCTGGCTCTTCTTTTGCTCCAATGTTAATATGTACTGATACTGCATCTGCACCGAGCCTTATGGCTTCTTCAACACTACCAAGTAACATTTTTCTATTTGGAGCAGGGCCAAGAGAAGTACTTCCAGAAAGATGGACTATCAAGCCAATATTTATTGGTCTCGGGAGGGACTTGATAATACCTTTGTTAACAAGAACACAAGTAAGACCTGCATTTTGACATTTGTATATAACAGTGTGGATATCTTCTAGACCGTGAATGGGACCATTGCTGATGCCATGATCCATAGGAATGCAGAGCATCTTTCCATTCTTTAAAATTCTGCCAAGTCGAATGTCTCTGCCAAAGACCATATATAACAGAGCATTTTTGCGAACCTACTTAAAAGTGATATGTTTCAATAAATATTGCAAGGAACATCTAGACTTTATATATCGATATCTGAAGAGATCATTTTGTCGCAGCAAATTCATTTCTTCGTTAATAAGATCTATATCCTATTGCAATATTAGTTAACATTTGAACAATCATTCAATATGATATTCAGAAGAAATAGTAGACCGATTACTATTTCGGTTCACTTCTATTCTTTTACTTTATCTTCTTCCGTTCCATAGGGTTTGACGCATGTGTAACCCTTTTCAATCATTGTCTTCAGCACTTGCTCATGTTCAAGTATATCTTGTTTGAATTGTTCATGGTTTATTCGCATAAAAGTCCATGCAATTTGTATATCACCATGCGTAATACTTCTTTCCTTCGAATTATTTTGCTTGTTTGAAAGCTGATAACCAATCCGAGCTTTCTTCAATGCAATTTCATTCTGATATCTTGTGAAACCAGAGTCAAGTATATATCTTGTCTTATACCATATACTCCATTTATTGCATTCAATATAAAACAAAAATATGAAACGTCTATCGTTACATAAGATAGCCTTATCCTATCATATTCTAGCGCGCTCCCATGACCCTATAAAGTAAACCTATCCGCTTCATTATAATCGTCTCTAAAATATTCACTATATGCATTATCGTCAGTCAAACACTCTTGTTCATATTGATCTATATGATCGTTGTCAGTCAGATACTCCTCTGATATTTGTTCTTGATTGGCATTACCAGTATGGTTATGATCATTATTATTATTACCACTATTACTATTGTTCTTCTGTACTATTTGTGCAGCACGCAAAGAGTAAAAGGCTAATGCTGACTTGCCTATATCATGAAATGAACTAACTGGTAATCCCAGGTCATCCTGCAGCTCTTGGATGATTCCTGCATAATGCAGCATTTTTATCATACTCGTCTTTATTTTTGGCAATGACATATCCTTTCC
>JBJMFM010000314.1:0-8060 GCA_045808425.1 Nitrososphaeraceae archaeon
ACCTCCTCCTAAGAACCCACCAAGTATAGATTGCATTCCTTGTGGGTTGCTATCCGCTTGTTCATTTAGCAAATTTACCCCATGTTGGGTATATTGTGTAGCTTGATCTGGATCTTGTATACCAGCATTCTGTTGTACATGTTGTACTAATGGATGATCACGGTTCAGACCGCCAAGGCCAGATAAGGCTGACTTTAGTCCGCCTGCATCACTGCTACTACTGCCGCTGCCGCCACTACCACCGTCACCCAAAAATGAACTTAATCCTTTTTGCATCATATTTTGCATAAGATATCCTATGATTGCATTCATTATAGAACCAGACATAGATTGTTGTGCTCCAGTGCGTTGTGAAAACATTCCAGTGAGCATATCTAGACTCATTGTATCTCATGTAATAGATAAAATATTTTATTTAAAAATTGTAGGAGAATACGACGACTTCATAGTTAATATTTATTGTTATAATGTGTAGAATACTAATCTATGCTCAGTTTTTATATCCTATCTCAATTAGCTGTTAATTGTAGTTGATCAAGCTTTATTACAATCAATCAATCAATCAATCAACTTAAGCCTTGATAACAGGACAACAATAAAAATCCAATCTATCAAGCCCAGTATAATATAATGGATATGCTGAAAATTCTTATATAAGATCTGTAAATACATGCTTTAATACGTTATAATATATTGTATATTATACTGACATGGTTAGCGTTACAGATAAAGTTAAGAAAAAGGTAACAAAGGCCAAAGATAAAGTGGTAGGTACTGCAAATAAAGCAACTGGCACTACTAAGGAAAAGATTTCTTCTTCCTCATCTTCTTCTAAAACAGCTGCCACTAAAGGTAGTAGTCAGGGTGGCAGTAGAAGATACGAAGAAGGTGCAGCGGGGACAACATCTGCCAGAACAAAGGATCCCACTAGAGAATATGATGAAAAAGAACCAATGTCTCCTGCTAAAATAAAGCAACATGAACCCACTGCTGTTAGAAGAGATCCAAGTGATCAAAAAATTGTAGAGGGAGGACGAACTGGTACAAGCAAAGAAGAGGCAGCAGAAAAAGCTAGACGAAGTGGTATGACAAAAGGAACAGCTGGTGCTACTGATACCGGTAGTGAATATGAACAAGGCGCTGCTGGAGCGAATAAGTAGCATAGCATAGCACAAGAAATAGAGAATCAAACGATCCTACAACTTCATTTACCCTTTTTTGCTATTGCAGATATGCCTTGTAATAAGTCTAAATGTACTAACTCTTTTATATGCTCTTGAGAGCTGAATAATAAAGAGATCTATAATATAATATGATACGTCATGGATAGATATTATTATTTTTGGCTAAGAGATGAATAGTGGCTATATTTCTCTTTATGTTTCATTTGTTAATTATGACTAATTTTGCTGACATATCTAAAAGCTGTTTGAAAAATGTACCGCATTAAATTCATCCATACACATATACTCTATTGTTGTTGAGTTGCTTAATTTAAGTTCCAAATAAAAAAAATTTGTTCACCTTCTCAGCCAAGGAGAAGGGCAGGATAGGAGGGACTTCTATTGTTCCCGCATGACCACACAGCAAGAACTTATCGTATTGCTATTATTTACCGCCAAATAACTTTCCAATTACTGGAACTTTGGCCAGTGGATTAGCTGCTGTTTGATTGGCGCTGCCTCCTGCTGCTGATGATGATCCTGACGTTTGATTAGTTGGCGATGGTGCTGTTTGTGGTTGTTTAGCTGCAGTAGTTGCGTTAGTGGAAGTCACGTTAAGTGGTGTGCTTGTTTGATTAATTATCGTAGTTGCGGCTTTTCCAGTAGGAGTAGTAGTCGTTTTATTGCTTACAGGAGGTAATGTTGCTTGACTGCCTGGTGGTGATAGCTTTGTTTGATTACCAGGGATAGGTACATTTCCAACTGGTTCTGACTTCTTTTGGACTGTAGTAGTGGTCTGATTAGCCGGTATGCTTGTTTGATTGATTATTTTTGTTGCTTGCTTTCCAGCTGGTGTTACATTTGTTGTGGTCTGATTTTTTTGTGCAAATACTACAACTGAGGCTGCAGAAATAGTAGATGCTAGTACAAGACCAAAAACAAGTGTTAGGACAATTACTAATGACGTTGTTTTTCTCATTATATACTATATATGAAAAAAGTATTTTACAGTTTCATATTTCTGCCTTGAGCACATATATGAATATCACAGTGATAAATAAAATAATAAAAATATGCTTCATTACTTTGGGTTATCATACCCATTTTATCTAATTTCTATAACATACAATACTATTATATTCATGCATGCACTCATGTAACAATAGCTTTGTCATTGTACTGTACTTTGACTACCTATTATGTCTATAACTTTAGCATCCTTGTCAAATAGAATTGATAAAGTTCTTGTTGTTTTAGTGCTAGCTGCTTCTGTAAAAGTTGCATCTTTACCATCTACATGTACGGTAAATTTTTCATCTGCATTACCTTCCTTTTTATCGTCAACTACATATCTGGGTATTTGAATTGTCAAATTCCCTTTATCTGATGGTGCCGTGATTGTAACTACGAGGGTTGCCCTACTCTTGTTTAAAGTCAGATCCAATAGCTTACCTGTAGTCATCAAGTAGTTTATAGGGATAGTCTTACCATTAGGAAGGACTAGACTAGTTGTGTTTCCAAAGCCGCTACTATTTGAGTTTTGAGCATATGCTGCTCTATCACTATTACTATGGATAAAGACTGCTGTAGATGCAAATAGTGACGATGCTAACAATACCCCTATTAATGTAGGTACAATCAAAATTGTTGGTGATATTTTTCTTTGGAATTGCATTTTCTAGCCTAATATATTTATAGAATACATAGTTTTTTAATGTTTAAAAGTTACATCATTTTCTCACTCACTCACTCACCCAATCAATTCCTGCCAATTTAGCAGATATACTGTTATTCCTTTTCATTATCATCTTCTTCCTTTTCTCCTTCTTCTGACGTTCCTGTCTCGTCAGAATCTTTATCATTAGTTTCTGTTGGCGTAACTACTACAACCTTTTTTCTATTGTTTGATTTTGTCGAACCTTCTTCTGACGTTTCTGATGGAAGAGTAGGTGATTCTTCTTTGTCTTCATCTCTGGAAGATGCTTTAGAGGTTGTCATATCTTCAGAGTTCATATGATATATATCATATATTACGTTATGATTTATTATTATTCGAGAATTCTTTTTTCCTCAATGTAAACCTGACAGTATTCACAATTCCCATCTAGATTAAGGACTTCTCCTTTTGGATTGATATGGTCTTTAAGATGAGCTGTTGCTTGATCGATATCTCTTTTGATTTGGCGTCTAACAGCTTCATTTATTGATATTACATCTATGTCATAAACACTGCTGTTATACATAGTGTTTATTTCAACTCCGGATAAAAAGGCATTAAAATGTTCATTATTTATTTACAACATCCATAATGGATATATGAGCTCTTCATCAAAACTCACAATAACTAGTTGTTTACTCATGGGTGTTCTTGTCGGTTATGCTGTTTTAATTCTATATCAGTCTTGAATTTGTCTCCACATATATTACATTTGAATTTCTTTCTGCTAAATATATCAAATTTCATATTTGACAGCTAAACTTACGTGTTTTTTATATTATATAACAATTGTAGATCTACTTGATGAGAATGTCATAAATAATCTGAGAAGAATCTGCAAACAACTAGAGTAGCCAGACAGTATTTCTCTTTTAAAATCCTGTGCTCTTAAATAAATTTTACAGCATACACAACACGCGTCCAGTTATAGAATTTCGCCTTGTATTGTATTATGACTTTTTGTATGACTATATACTGGCTTTATATCCATTTTGATAGCTTTTGCACGCATTGACTTGTTGTTATATCTTCTTGGTGCATATTGTAGAAAGTCGATGAACCCATTCTAGTAAAGCCCAAAATGCCCGGGCCTCATTAAGCTATAATTTAGTGGATTTACAGGATATGTGGTAAAATAAAAAGTTGGAAAAACAGGGAAAAATTGACAGAGCATCCGGATCCTCAGTCATTGTATAATTATATTATGGAAAATACCAATGATCAAAGATAGATCGAGAGAAGTTAGCCAAGTTCTTTGACTTTATTGGTCTGCAATAGGAGTAAAAATCTTGAACATACAAAATGAGTATTTACTCAGAGGTATAGATGCTATAGCGAGCTGGTCCAGTTGAATGATGCTGATGGTCATTCGTGTAACACATTATAAAGATTGGATGGATAGATTATCATGACAACAACAACAACCTTACAATTAGGGCAAGATTAGTTGTCGTTATTATTAGTAGATAACCTTCCGTAATGGAAGATATCTATTTCGAAACATATATGTAGTGTGTGGCCCTATGGTATATCGACTTATACGACCAAAATTCTTAATGCAGAACTTCATTGTCACAACATTTATTCGAACTATCAAAACAAGTCATCTCGAATTCCCTTTGATTGTGGAGTAACTACTCAAGAACAGTTGGATGGTTCTATGAAAAAGAAAATTGATGTTCTTTTTGTAACTAATCATAATACACTTGATGGTTACCGTCAGATACTTGAGTATAAACAGAACCATAACAAATATCACTCTATCAAAATATATCCTGCAGAAGAAGTTACAATAGATAATAAAGGACACGTACTTGCATACGGTATAACAGAAGGGATAAAGCCTGGCCTTAGCTTGGAAGAAACATTAGATAAAATAAAAGCACAAAATGGTGTTTCCTGTGCAGCTCATCCTTTTGCTGTCTCAAATGGAATACGCGAAAAAGCAGTTCTCTGTGATCTGATCGAGTCGTTTAACAGCAACAATATAGATATTTTTTCAAATATTATTTCAATTAAATTTTCGAAGGATAATATGATGAATACAATTGCTGGAAGTGACTCACATGTTGCTTCTACCATAGGCAGATCTATAAATACAGTAGAATCGGAAAACAATATGGATTCAATTTTAGATAGTATGCTTAAGGGCAAGTTCAAAATTGATAAAGCTAATTATGCCACAGAAAATGAATTGTACGAGCTAGCTCATTATGTCCTCTCTAGCTCACATAAACCATTGACCACTTATATACTGCAAAACTATCATCCTGTAGTTCATTATGCTGCAAAACTAGCTTTGAATTCATTTAATTCCAATCCATATAACAGGTTTTGGCGCACATTAGCATCACTTACTTTTTATCTGACTAAACGAGCATCTAAAAAGATAAACATGAAAGGACACAATCCAATGATGCTCGAACGAAGATCTTGGAGTAAACTAATTTCTCTTGCTCTTATTCCATGAAATTCATTGGTAAATCAGCAAAGTCTATTATTAGCATCTGTTATTAGCATAATGAAATTACATAGACTAGCTGAGTAGTGTTATGTTAAAGATTTTTGTACATGTATTGTTTAAAGTCAAATTATACTGTATTTTCTATTAGCCTTCTTGCAATTTTTTCAGGAAGTCTTAATTCATTTTTGATTTTTCTTCAAGTTTGATTTAAAATTAATGTTTCTCTAGGTTGTAATAACTAAAAACAATGTTATCAAAGCATTATATTGCATAAAATATAATACAGTGCTAATTTAGGGATGGAAAGCAGTACTTTTGGTCATGTTACAGATTGGAATGAAGTTATAAAAAAGGAAACAAAAGGCCGCAATGATGCAGATCTTGGTGAAGTAGTAGAGGTAAAAGATGATATTGTTGTTACAGAAAGAGGTACTTTAAGCAAAGAAAAATTCTATCTTCCCAAGTCAATTCCACATGGATTTAATGGTCATACCTTGCTATTTGATATAACAGAAGAAGAGGCAAAGGAGAGATTTACGAATGATCCAGCTTCAACACAAGGATCAGAAATTCAATCAACAACATCAACGTCAATAGCAACTACTGCAGATGTTGATAGGCCTATACCAGTAATCGAAGAAAAATTAGAGTTATCAAAAAAAGAAACTATACAAGAGGCAAAAGTAATAAAGAAACCACGAATTGACTTCAAGACAGTTGAGGTAGAATTAACACACGAGGAGTTAATTATTGAGAAGAGATCTGTAGAAGCCAATCCATCATCATCATCAACAACAACTCCTGAGATAGTGCAATCTAAAACAGAAATTAGTATCCCCTTAAAAAGGGAAGATGTAGTAGTTTCAAAGAAGCCTCGTGTAAAAGAAGAGATAGTGATAAAGAAAAAGCCAGTAACTGAGACTAAAAGAATAAGTGAACAGCTAATAAGTGAAAAAGTTAGTGTCAGAAATCCTGCAGGTGAAGAAGTAAGAGAAGAGACAGCAGCAGAAGAAAAAGAATAATAATAACAAAATGTGCAATATCTCGAAGAATGTTTTTTCAACTGTTATAACCATTATTGTCATTAATATAGCAGGTAGTTTATGAAGAATGGAAGAAGACAGCAACAACAACAACAACAAAACAATAGATCAACAACAACAACAAAATATCGACGAGTCACAGGAGATATCTAAGCCATTAGATTTTTCAGGAGAGAAAAAAGAAGAAGATGTACAGCAACAACAACAACAAATAGTTCCAGTATTAGAAGAGGATTATTCAATTTCGAAGCAGACTACTATTAAGGAAGCAAAAATAGAAAAAAGATTAGTTACCAAAACAAAGACCGTCAAAGTACCAACTTCCTATGAAGAATTGTATATCAATGGCAAGAAGTTAAAGTCAGTGGAAGAATCTCAGATATTATCTGCACTTAAGGATAAAATCAGTAGTATAGCTACTAGTGGTAATGCTGGTACCTCAGTGGAGCAATCTGTAAAAAAGAAAAATAAAATCGAAAATAGAGGTGAACTAGTCCCTCTGTTCTCTTCTTCTGCTACTACTGCTGCTTCATATGATTATGATGAGGTGAAGGGTAATTCTGAAACGCAAATAGAAAAAGAAAAAGTAATACCTCTTTACGAAGAGCAGTTTGAGATTATCAAGAAGATGGTCAAAGTAGCTGAAATAGTAATTACAAAACGAAGAGTTATTGAAAAGAAGAAAATTGATGTTGATATTAGAGGAGAAGAAGTAACAATAAAGTATCCTGATGGAAGGTCAGAGAAATTATCATAATCTCTAAGATTGTGCGTGTTGATAAATGTGACACAGCACAGCGATTCTATTTGGTTTTCATTTGCGGAGCTGATCGAATGTTTTTTAGTATTATTTCTGGCAGCAGTAGTAGCAGTGCTTCTATGATTGAAATCATAGTTGCTTACGATACTTCTTTGAATATTGGTTTAATAGTTGATGGTACAGGTCATGCTTTGGCATTGCAGGTCTTAAGAGAAAGAAATGAAACCATTATTAATGGTAAAAAGCGTTAATGGAATAAAGAACAAATTTTATATAAAACTTTAAGTCTCCAAATGAGTTGCCTTCTGAGTTCGAAAAATTTTTTAACTGCATTATAAATGACATGGATGTAGATACAATATTATTGAAACAGTAAATGGAGATAGACTACATGTAATATAAATTGCCTAATTCAATAAGCATTATTCAATATAAATGATGTTTGTATACTTGTTATTCGACAAGCCTTTACTTATAACTTAGTTCGAGTTAACAGAATTTACCTTAATACACAGCTTCTGTTCTTCTCCCTTTATAGATCCATTGCTTTTAATGGCATCATATTTTTCGTAGACTTATTCCCAATTGGGTTGCAGAAACATACGGTTCCAGTATAAGTTCAAGCCTAATCGCTGACCAAGTGTCATGACGATGATTAGAATAGTTGATATCCGTTGCCTTCTGAGCATTGTTTGTAATTGAGTATCTCTTTGGAACCGATCCAGAATAATATAGCATAAGATTATGTTTGAAAATATAATAACAAATAGACATTATTATAATAGAAGGTACTATTACAATAAATGCATGGGGTTATCGATAAAAGAGTCGTTTATAATCTAGACGGTAAGCATGAAACTATAGTACACACAGCCAAGGTATCTGAAAAGATTGCATCAGGTGTTGATGGATA
>JBJMFM010000315.1:0-3105 GCA_045808425.1 Nitrososphaeraceae archaeon
ACTTCCCAGTATAAATACGAACTCAACCTAATGCAAGAGAATGGAAAATTGTTGACGCAAGCGTGGAAACAACGCCTTATACTGCTATATTTAGTATAAAATATCCAGGAATTATATTAGACGACGATTCCGGAGAGAAAGTACAATTAACTTAATTTTTATATTTTAGTAGTTTTGCCCATCTTGATTAACTCCCTGTAAGTGATTCACTAGACTGTATAGGTCTTCTCTATAAGAAAACGCTTATAGCTAAGTATTATTAGAGATATTGGTATGGTCAGTAGTACTAGCGCCAACAAGGGAGATCGAACAGAAAAACTAGGAATTACCTTACCCATATCGCTGTTAAGGTATATTGAAAACAAGCGTGGCGATATTCCCAGCAGCAAATTCATTAGAAGAGCTATTGAAAATTATCTAAAATGAGAGCTTGATGAAGTATGTTTAGTTTTCTTAAAAGGCATAAACTACAAGATCAATCCTATGAGCCTGAACAGCAATCAACTGTAAGAGAACGAGCTATCAAGGTTTTCTCAAAAATTGAATCACTGGACGATATAAAAGAGATGATGCTAAGAGCATTAGAGTCCCACGAGCGCGCTCATACATTGTTGACTGGTCCCCCAGCTTCTGCAAAATCGTTATTCATGTTAGAGATTGAGAAATTCATGCAATCAAAAGTTTATTTCGCAGAAGGTGCTGCAACAACTAAAGCAGGTATACAAAGATTCATAGCAGAAAATCCGCATAAAGAAATTATAATAATAGATGAGATTGACAAAATGCCAGTGAAAGATCAGGAAGGTTTGCTGACTATGATGGAAAGAGGTGAATTTGTAAGTACTAAGGTGAGAAACACGAAGACTGTAAAGGCTGATATAGTAATATTCGCCACATCAAATAGTACAGAACGACTAAGCAAACCATTGCTCAGTAGGTTTACTATCTATGAAATTCCCGAATATACTTATCCAGAGTTTGAAGCAATATCCGTCAGAATAATTAAGAAATTGCCCCAGAACACGGTAATACAGATAGCCTCGTCAGTTTGGAAATCGGGGAGCAGAGATATAAGAGATGTCCTGAAAATTGCCAAATTATGCAATCCAGCCGATGGAGAAGAAGACATAAACCTACTGATATCGATACATCAGAAGTATCGTAAGACTGGTAACGATTATAATTGATCAATATAGGCCTTGACTATTTAGTCAATCAGCAATTAGAGGTTCTCGTTCAGACTGATGGTATATTATTTGGCCTTTTGTCTGTGCCTAAATTCTAATTCTACTCCACGTTTGTCACTATGGTCAAAGGTGAATGATTCATTTGACATAATAGGAAAGCTAGTTAATTCGTTATTATTCGCATCGCACAGTAGGCACCTATTCTCCCCTGGTATTCTAGTCTTATCCAAATAAGTTGCACACCAATAACAGTTATCGCATAAAATGAATATTGGCGGTGATGACGACGATGAACGAGCAATTAAATTCGAGGAATCATAATTAATTAAAGAGGTTGTTTCTTTTGACATTCCTTGCAAAATTAGCCAATCATGGCATATAAATCGATCGTATAGATTTCATGTGGCCAAGACATTTGAATATAGTCCTATATACCTATCCACATCAGACGTTCTGCTAGAAGTTAATCATCTCTTATATCATAGTATTTTTCTATCCATTTTTTTCCATTATCTGTGGCTATCCATTTTTCACTACCATCCTTATACATCCAATTTATCCCAATCATGTAATCTATCCAAACAATTACTAATTCCAAATTATTATCAAAATCCTTTGCAATCTCCTCGTTACTTTTATCTTCTTTAGTTAGACATACCAAAATATGAGCTGCAGTCATTAATGCAGATTCATGGCGACGTCTGTCTGCTGCCCCTGTCAGTTGTGATTCGCCATTATGCTATACTGACGACTTGTGCTATATAAATAGTGGTATTAGATGGTATTGAAGGGTATTAAATGTCCAGGTTAGATTAATACTATTAAATGGTGGATAACTAATACCATTTCCTTTTACTGACATATACTATACAAGAGCATCGATGATTCTTGTTATCATTATTTCATTCCCTACTGTCAGATATTCTGTCATCCGTGGAATACTCTATAAGGTGCCCACTATGTGCGTCTATTCCATTCCAAATTCCACGTGACGACGATCTGACAGGTGATCTGACTGGCATCTGACGAATCACTTATACCAATGTTATATAATAATATAATATAGATTAAATGCCAGCGGCCATAGATGAGCATATTCGAAGGAAAGTTATACAACAATGGTTTAATGGCCTGCCTCGAGACAAAATAGCTGAAGAGAATAACATAGGCGCAGGTACTGTCAGTAGCATTATAGCTAACTACAAAGTTGGGCTTGAGGAATTGGACTTTGATTCAATTAGACAATTAGCTGTAGAGGCAAGACAACGTGGTTTGAATTTATCTGATTTAGCATCACATTTTAGATTATACAATTATTTCATCAAATCTGGGGCAAGCGAAAACACGGTAGAATCATTCATCACAAAAGTTAGTACTACTGACTTTTCCCCCGAACAAACTATTGAGCTTGTATATCAATTATACGAGATCTCAAGGGGAGAAACTATTCCACTCCATCAGGTGCCTGGATATATCGGGGAGAAACTACAAGAAAAGCAAAAGATTGATGAACAGATCAAAGAAGCTGATGCTACTCTACAAAGCAAGAATGTGAGTATCGAAGCTATCAACGAACACATTCACTTAAAAGAGGAATTGAAGAAATACAGATTGTCTACCAAAGATATTCATAGACTAGTAAATCTTCTTTTGGCTGCTAAAGAATATAGATATAGCCCAGGGAAAATCGTGGCAAAGCTGCGTAGTATTAAAGGGCTAGAAAACAAAGAAAATAAACTAGAAAATAGTTGTGAAGCACTCTCAAAGAAGGAGGCTAAGTATAAAGAGATAATTCCTCTAGCCCAGCTAATAGTAGAAGCGAATTGATATCATTTAAGGTAGCAGTAAATGAAACAGCAGAGACATATGGTTTAACTCCTTCTTCTGCAGCGCTTGATGTGATCAATCTTATAAAAGA
>JBJMFM010000316.1:0-2523 GCA_045808425.1 Nitrososphaeraceae archaeon
AGTTGACGACGATTGCGACGGTCAGATTGATGAAGGATGCAGTAGCACGTGTTCAAATGCAACCGGTTTAACTACTACAAATATCACATCAAAGAGCGCTACTTTAAACTGGTCGGCTTCAGTAAACCCAGCCAGATGGCAAGTGCAATACAGAAAAGCGATTTCAGGCGCAACATGGACAAATATTAAACCGGCAGGATCAGCGAGGTCAGTAAATATTTCATCACTAACTGCTAATCAAAGATACAACTGGCACATAAGGGCTAAATGCGGCACAACATGGACTGCTTATTCAGCTACGTTAAGTTTTACAACACTTTCCGCTCTTCAATCTACAATTCAGCTTTCTGCCTCTGCGAAAAATATGGCGAATGAAAATATAACAATGTTGCAATTGTATCCAAATCCGAGCAAAGGGCAGTTTGTAATTGATCTACATATGGGTGAAAAAATAAGTGTTAATGCAAAAATTGAATTGATCGACATGATGGGACAAACAGTTTACAGAGAAACCGGCAGCCTCAGCAATGGTAAATTACAAAGGACTATTTCAATGCCATCTTCGTTATCACGGGGCTTTTACATGGTAAAAGTAATAGTGAATGATAACGTATACGTGACGAAATTAATCCTTGCAAAATAATACTTCTATATTCAGCGCTATTCCTCTTCTTAAATAGTCAGCCTTTAAAAAGTTATCAAGTATACTGTGGATAAGACATTTATAGTATAATTTATGTTGTTGAATCTGCAAGAAAATTGATTAACTCATTAAATTTCTTGCAGATTCATGCTATCCAAAACCGCTAATCCACAACAAATGGGTTTTTACAGCACTTTTGAAGAGCAATTAAATCATAAACATGCTCTTTACATTTTAGCCAATAAAATTAACTGGCAACAATTTGAAGAAGCCTTTAAAGATTTGTATTGTGGTGATAATGGACGTCCTGGCAAGCCCATTCGCCTTATGGTATCATTACTGATGTTGAAGCATATCCGCAATCTTAGTGATGAAAGTGTAGTGGAACAATGGGCTGAGAATGCTTACTACCAGTATTTTAGTGGTGAGCGATGTTTTGCTGCCAAACAACCCTGCGCATCTTCTGAACTGGTTCATTTCAGGGAGCGCATTGGAGAAAAGGGCATAGAGTTAATTTTTGAAGAAAGTATTCGCATCAATGGTAATGACGCTAATGAAGATGAGGGCACTATTGATACCACTGTTCAGGAAAAGAACATTACCTATCCTACTGACAATAAGTTGCATCGCAGGATTGTAAAAAAATGTGCGGCTATAGCAGATAAAGAAGGTCTTGAACTGCGTCAAAGCTATACACGAACTTTAAAGAAACTTTCTTTGGATCAGCGTTTTCGCAATCATCCCAGGAATCATAAAAAAGCCCGGAAAGCAGATCGAAAAGTAAAAACTATTGCAGGCCGATTAGTAAGAGAATTGAAGCGCAAATTACCAGCAGGATTATATGCTACAGAGCTGGCTTTGTTCAGCAAAGTGTTATCCCAAAAACGTCATGATCATAACAAAATTTACAGTCTTCATGAACCACATGTACAATGCATCAGTAAAGGTAAGGAGCATAAGAAGTATGAATTTGGGTCAAAGGTTTCTATTATCTCAACAAAAAACAGCGGGGTTATTATTGGGGCTATCAATATGGAAAAAAATGACTATGATGCCCATACCTTAGATCCTGCATTGGAGCAACAACAACGACTGACAGGGCATACACTGCAATTAGTTTTTGTGGATAGAGGATACCGGGGAGTAAGTGAAGTAAGAGGCACGAGGATATGTACACCAAAACCTTTTGATAAGAAGCTTTCAAAGTATTATCAACAAAAAATGAAGAAAGGATTTCGCAGAAGAGCAGCCATAGAACCCAAAATCAGTCATTTGAAAAGTGATTATCGCTTAAGCCGTAACTTTTATAAAGGAATCCTGGGTGATAACATCAATATTATGCTGGCTGCAGCTGCAATGAACTTTAAGCGAATGATCAACATCTGGAAAAAGATGTTTTTTGCCTTTTTATTCCGGCTCTTTCGAATCATCCACCAAACCCTTAAATCGCCTTGCATTAAAAAAATAAATTCCAAATGGGCTTTTTAAGGAGCAACTAAATATTGTCCTTCGGCCAGATGGGGAACAATATTTTTTTGCTACCGGCTTTTACAATTCTTTACCGCCAGCAGAGTCTGTACCGATGCATAATGGCATTACTCACTTCAGCGTTCTGAACTTTGTTGACACATGCAGAAAGCGTTCCAGAGTGCGACGCAACGAAAGCTTCATCCGTGATTCTCCAGCTTGGTTCATAAAAAATCTCTCTAAAAATCAGAAATTACTAAATCAGAAATCCTTAATCAGAAATTAAAAATTCTACTCCGTTCTCAAACTCTTCACCGGATTTGCAATAGCTGCTTTTATTGCCTGAAAACTTACGGTGATCAAGGCAATGACGGCGGCGAGTACACCAGCCAGCACAAATACCCACCATTGCA